>CAWUUP010000022.1:0-27248 GCA_963925255.1 uncultured Luteolibacter sp. | reverse complement strand
CGTCAGCTAAAAAGTTTCCATAAAGAAAAACCTTAGCCTTGCACCAGCGTTCATCACTGGATCATGCTTCCAGCGTGTCCAAGCACATAGGGGCTGTAGCTCAGTGGTTAGAGCAGGGGACTCATAATCCTTTGGTCGTGGGTTCAAACCCCACCGGCCCTACTTTTTAGAATACGATGGCTTGGGTTTATATGCTACGCGGCAGTAAGGGGCGCTACTACATTGGTGCCACGGAAGATCTCACGGCACGTGTTGAGCGACACAATACTGGTTTCGTTCACTCGACAAAGCGCCTAGGGCTGCCGCTCGAGCTCGTTGCTAGCCGTCCTTTCACGACCATGCTAGAGGCTTTGCTAATCGAACAGAAACTGAAAAGTTGGAAGAGTCCCGCAAAAGCGCTCACTTTTTTAAACAGTTAGAGCAGCCCCGACACAGTCGGGGTTGGTCGTGGGTTCAAACCCCACCGGCCCTACTTGATGTAACAACAGAGAATCAGCTTTGAGCTTTGCGTTGCTCGTGACGGATGTCCCGGGCTTTGCTGAGGAAGACGGAATCTTCTCCAATATTTACCGCAAGATCCCCCATGCGCTCGATTGAGCGAGCAACGAGAATGAGGTGCAAAATGTTTTCTGCATTTGTGCCTGGACTCTCTAGGCGGCTACTAAGTGACGCCGAGACTTGTTTGTAAGCGGCATCCAGTTGCTTATCAGCCGCATGGAGTCCTTGGCCAAGTTCGGAGTCCCGATCTTGATATGAAAGTAAGGCATCATTGAGTATCTGTTCAGCCATCTTAAATAACGGCTCGACCATATCCACCTCGATAGGCGATTGAGATTTGCAGATTTTCTTGGCGCGCTTAGCGATATTTACCGCGTGATCTGAGATGCGTTCCAAATTATGTGCAATTTTCATCGCTGTGATGACCGCTCTTAAATCCGAGGCCATAGGGTGGAACCGAATTAAAATATCTATTCCTAGCTGATCAATTTTCACCTCAAGCTCGTCCACCTCAGAATCTTCACCAATCACGATGCGCGCTAGATTGACGTCTTTATTCAAAAGTGCCTGGATCGCATTTTTTGCGTTTTGACATGTTAGAGACGCCATGAGCTGCACTTTTTCTTTAAGGGCGCTCATGGAAAGATCCATCTCTTGAAATATGTGTTGATTGCTCATGGTGTATGAATGGTTGCTAATGAAATTGAAAATCAGCCGAAACGACCCGTGATGTATTCCTCGGTTTTCTTGATGCTGGGATTTGAGAACATGCGGCTTGTTTCAGAATACTCGATAAGCTCACCCATATAGAAAAACGCCGTCTTATCCGAAACCCTTGCCGCTTGTTGCATGTTGTGGGTCACGATGATGAAGGTGTAGTCGTGCTTCAGTTTCCAAATCAAGTCTTCAACCTTTGCAGTGGCGATAGGATCAAGGGCGCTACAAGGCTCATCCATTAGAACGATGGTGGGTTTAACGGCGATCGTTCTAGCAATACACAAGCGTTGTTGCTGGCCGCCTGAAAGGCCAAGTGCAGATTCTTTGAGGCGGTCTTTTACTTCATCCCATAACGCCGCTGCCTCAAGGCTTTCTTGCACTGATTGATCGAGGACCTGCGAATTGCGCTCGCCACGCATACGCAAGCCGTAGGCAACATTGTCATAAATACTGGAGGGAAATGGGTTAGATTTTTGGAATACCATCCCGACCTCGCGACGGAGTTTCACAACATCCACAGAGCGATCATAAATATTAATGTCATCGACACGAATTTCACCTTTTGTGATGCGCGTTCCGACAATTTCGTCATTCATCCGGTTGATGCAACGTAGCAAGGTAGATTTGCCGCACCCGGATGGCCCAATGAATGCGGTAACTTCATTCCGCTTCAAATCCAATGTGATATCTTTAAGCGCTTGGGTAGAGCCATAGTTAAATGACAGCTCACGAATATCCACTGCGGTCGTGGATGTTTGCGGTTCCGTCGAGTTGTCCTGAAGATCGTTCATAAGGAGAGTGATAAATCAGCCGAACGCGCCGGTGATATAGGCTTCGGTTTGTGAATCTTTTGGGTTCTCAAAAATCTGGATCGTATCGCCGTATTCGATCAACTTACCAAGATACATGAACGCCGTGCGATCCGAGCAGCGAGTGGCTTGCGACATATTGTGAGTGACGATAACAATAGTGAATTTTTTCTTCAGCTCATTAATTAGTTCCTCGATTTTCAATGTAGCAAGTGGATCTAATGCGGCACAAGGCTCGTCCATAAGGATAATGTCTGGCTCTGTAGCGATGACTCGGGCGATGCACAGGCGTTGCTGTTGCCCTCCAGAGAGGCCAAATGCGCTGGTATGAAGGCGATCTTTAACCTCATCCCAAAGTGCGGCATTGGTGAGGGCTTTTTCAGCCGCTTCCTCTAGCTCGGAACGTTTCTTCACGCCGGCGATACGCAGTCCGTAAACAACGTTTTCAAAAATGGATTTCGCAAACGGGTTGTATTTTTGAAACACCATTCCAACTCGGCGTCTTAGCTCATGGAGGTTGATGTCTTCACGATGAATATCAATGCCGTGAACATGAATCGATCCTGAGGTGACTTTGGCATTTGGAATACGGTCATTGATGCGATTGATGCAACGTATCAGGGTGGATTTCCCGCAACCTGATGGGCCAATAAACGCGGTAACCTGATTGGTTGGAATGTCCAAAGAGACGTTGTGCAACACTTGTTTCGATCCGTAAGAAAAATTTACGTTTTGAATCTGAACTGCCGTATCCATAGCGATGGAGGTTTCTGTGGGAGAATTTACCATTTGAGTTTGGCGCGAAGTTTGGCACGGAGAATCATGGATCCAAATGATAGCACCGCTACGAGGATGAGGAATACGAGAACGGATCCGTATTGTGCGCGTTGTGTGTATTCAGAATTTGGAATACGTGCCGCGAGAGTGTAAATGTGATAGGGCAATGCCTGCACCTGAGATGAAAGAATATCGAAAGGATTGCTTAAGCCTTCCCATGGAAAGTCGTCTTTAGCCGCCACGGCCGCGGTGAACATGATGGGTGCCGTCTCACCTGCTACGCGTGTGATAGCAAGCAGAGATGACGTCAGAATACCGGGAAGAGAATAAGGTAAAACGCATTTCCGTATCGTTTGCCAACGAGTCGCACCCATCGCAAGCGACGCATCACGGAAACCTTGTGGCACTGCGCGCAACGATTCTTCAGATGCCGTAATAATCACCGGCAAGATCATACAAGCTAGCGTTGCACAACCTGCCATAAGTGATGAATTCCAGCCTTGGAAACTTAAGACATAATCATGAATTAGAAGTGGAATAACGAGCAATGACCGATCCGCAGGGGCGCTTGTAATGACTGGCACCACAAGCACGAATACAGAAAATCCGAACAATCCAAAAACAATTGAGGGAATTCCTGCTAGATTGAGAATGGCAAGACGAACGATCTGAATGAACGGGCTTTGCTTAGCGTATTCAGCCAAATAGATCGCTGCGCTGACCCCGAAAAACAACGCCATGGTAATAGCGCCTATGGTAAGCAGTGCCGTGCCAACGATGGGCCCTGCGATGCCTCCACCAGAATAGGAAAAGGTTTTTTCGTTGTAGATGGTTTGATCAGGATTAGCTCCGAGGTACTCGTTATATTTCGACGCCGGGAGCTGATGTCGCGTGCCCTCTGCGTCATCAAACACATGGAGCGTTTCGTTTTTTGCGGTAAGGAACTCAACATCCACAAATGGAAATTTTGTGGAAAAAATCGCAGGTGCACCATCGATGATAATTTTAGCAAACAATAAGACCGCAATGATAACAATAAAGTAGGTAACGCAGCCGAGCAAAATACGGACGAGGATATCTTTGAAGTATCCCTTCGGCATTCCTTTGCGGATTAATATTTCTGGATCGAGCATGGTGTTAATTTATTTTTTCACACGATTCACGAAGTGATGAGCGGTGGCATTGATGCCGAGAACGACAGCAAACAAAAGAATGCCCACGACGAAAAGTGCGCGGTAATGCACACTGCCGAGAGGGACTTCGCCAAGTTCCTGAGCGATAATGCCTGTGAGTGTGTGGCTGGGTTGGAAGAATGCGCCTAGTCCTGCAGAAAAATCGGGAATTTGGATTCGGTTTCCAGCTACGAGAAGAACGACCATGGTCTCTCCGATCACACGACCAAATCCTAACAGAATGGCAGCCAGAATGCCTGAGAAAGAAGCTGGAATCATCACCCGGAATGCGGTTTGGACGTGAGATGCGCCAAGCGCTTCGGATGCCTCAGCGTAGGCAGATGGGACGTTGTTAAGTGCATCTTCGGAAAGCGAAAATATCGTGGGAATACTCATGAGCGCTAACAGACAACCGGCGGTGAAAATATTGAGGCGCTCTTCGATAGGAAATCCAGGAACCCATTGGAAGGCATCCATCACTGAAATTTCGCGCAATATCGTGCCGAATACCAAGATGCCTATAAAACCGAGAACCACAGAAGGAATAGCTTGGATGAATTCAATAACGGGTTTGACCAATGATTGCTCTCCACGTTTCGCAAAATGATTCACATAAATTGCAGCGCTAATACTAACAGGAATGGAGATGGTCAAAGCAACCAGTGCAATCATCAATGAACCAATTGCGAGCGGCAGGATTCCATAAAAATCCTGCCATTCTCCACCAGTAACCCATTTTTTGCCTGTCATAAACGACATGATCGCATCGGAAAGCGGCACGGGATCCGTATGTTTCCATGCGTTGATTTTTTGAGGCGTGGCATCAAGATCAGCGATAAAGATGGGCCACGCCTTCCGTGACGCACTGAGTAAGCGTTTTGCCTCAGGAACTGATAGAGTTTCAGGTATTTTCACGAACGCTTCGGTCGCGGCGGTTTTGAGGTCATTGTTAAGACGAATGCATTCCGGCTTGCGTTCAAGCAATGCCTGCATGGGGGTTTCGATGTCCGGTTTCTCGGCGAGTGCCGCATGCGCATCGGTAAGTAATCTTTCCCGCTCGATGGGGTTCTTTTCATTAGCGGCGGCGGCCAGAAGTGTTTTGCGGTCTTTTTCTAGAATATCAGCCGTTTGCAACTGCTCCTTGGTGACCGTGACCGACTCGGTCATTTCCATGATTGCGGAACCCAGATCAAACCCTGCTTCTTCGAAGGCATCGATGGTCGTTCGGTAAGCTTGAAGCGGCTTAGCATGTTTCTGTTGGGCTAATCCGAATTGTTCAGCAAGTGCCGTAACGAGAGGCGGATCTTCGGGAGCTTCTGGCGGGCGAACGCGAAGCGATTCAATCAGCTCCTTGCGCTCATCATCCGTTAAATGAGGCGTTGGCAAGGGCTCTTTGAGCGCTTTTTCGCGTTGTTTTTCAAAGTTGTTACGTAGGGCATTAAGTAACCCCGAGTTAGCATCGGTCTCGGTTTGAGGATTGTTTAGAATGAGATCTCGGGTAGGTGCGATTTGATCGGTGTAAGCATTGAAAAGAGCATTTGCCTCTTGTGTGCGGAGCAGTTCGCTTCTGCTTTTGCCGTTAATTTCGGCGTAATATGAGCGGTTTAGAAGACTCGTTAGCTGTTCGTGAGATGTAAGATTTTTTCTGGAAATATCTACAAATTCGAGACCAGCAATACGGTAGGTTTCGAGTTCACGCTGATATCCAGGAAAGAATCCGAGGCCTTCTTTAAGCAGGAACGCGATGATAAGGGCAAGAATGACAATGGTGAGTCCGGCATTGGACGCAAAGAAAAACTTAATGAGCCGTTCATACGAGAACCCCTTACGCTGGAAGCGGTGACTGCTTGTAGAATTCAGTGGTGTTTCAGATGCCATTGTGCCGGAACGAAGTGGACGTTGATTGAGTGCCTTTGGCAAGAAAATGAGCATCGCCGAACGAATCAACGATGCTCATGTAGATTTTATCTTTTATCGAATCTGAATCGATTATTAGTTCTTAATAAACCCAACTTTTTCAACGATCGCCTGCCCTACATCGGACTTGATGTAGTCAATGAAAGCCTCGGCTTCAGCGGTCGGCTTGTCAGGTGCATAGAGATAGCAAACACGGGCATATACGTATTTCTTAGCATTTGATGCAACAGGCTCGACGCCATCGATGGTGATCGTCTTGGTGCCAGGAGTTTTTGAGTAAGCCAAGCCGACGTAACCGATGCCGTTCTTGTTTTTCGCAACTTCCTGAGCGATTTGCTCGTTACCTGCCATTTTCAACGAGCTAGAAGCATAATCGCGTCCACCCATTGCAATTTTCTGCCAGTCCTTGTAGGTTCCGGAAGAAGTGTTACGGGTGTAGATCGAGATTTTGCCTGGAGCTCCACCAATTTCAGACCAGTCAGTGATTTGACCGGTGAAGATCTTGGCGACTTGAGCCTTGGTCAAGCTTGAGACCGGGCTGTTTTTGTTCACAATCACTGCAATCATATCGTGGCAAACTGCATGCTCCTTGAGGAAAATCCCCTTGGTTTTGCAGAACGTGCGCTCGTCATCTTTGATCTTACGTGAAGACATGCCGATTTGGGCAGTGCCGTTCGCAAGAGCTGGGAATGCAGTGGTGGATCCTTCAGCCGCGATCTCGAATTTCACGCCTTTGTTGCCAGCGGCCTTGAAAGACTCTGCAAGCTGAGGGATCAGTTTCGCACCGAGGGTATCACTACCCTTGAGGCTGAGGGTTTGCGCGCTACTCATCGAAACGAGAGCGGCTGTGGCGATTAATGTGCTAATAGCTTTCATGATGTGTGTATTTAGAGGATTGATATAATTAGGGGTTTAGAAGGAGAAACGAAGGGCGCTCATGAAGGTGTAACCGTCATATTCACCGCCACCCATGTGGGAGTATTCCAAGCCGTTCATGAGCTTGAGTTTGTGGCCATACATATAGTAGTTGAGACCTGCGTAGGCGGAGGCGTAGGTGTTACCTTTTTCGTCATCTCCAGATACCAACTGCTCATATCGTCCAGGGACTTGCATGCCATCCTTATCCGGAGCGGTGGCAAGTTGTAAACGTCCAACAAGCTGAAATCCATCATTGAGGTAGTAAGACGGGATGATGCTGATGCCGAACACATCGGATTGAGCGATTTTTTTGTTTGCGCCTTTAACGCTGGCGGTTCCATTGAAACCAAAGCCATACATGGCTTCGGTCATGAGTCCAAAGCGGCCTTGCGAGATCTCATTGGTCAGCGCGATGGAATCCGTGAATTTCGGTGAAGAACCAGGACCATATTCTGGTGACGCTGTTTCTTGGAAACCAGGTTTGGTGTTGTGCATGTAATGGAGCATTACGACCGCGCTCTCTAAGTCTGCTTGTGAGGAATAGTCGTAACCAATCTTCGCAAGAATAACGGATCCGTTATCGAGATTAGAAAATTCACGCTGCTTGTCTGCCCCGTAAACACCGAATTCGTAGAGCCAGTAATCAGCAATGCCTTTACCGTTTACCCAAGCACCTGTGAGTTCTCCTGGAAAAAGGGTGTTTGAAACTAGGCTGCGCTCAACAGTGAAGATTTCTTTGGAAGAAATCTCCTGTTCGCGAGAGAATTTCACTTTGGTTTTACCAGCATTGATGTTCAGGGCGTCTGAAGGTGCGTAGGTCAATACGAGATCATAAAGATCCTTGTATAAGGTGCCATCTTTAGATTTGTCCATGCCGTCGACATCCACGTTGATTTGACCGTCAAATTTCCAGCTTTGAAACCATTTAGATTTGAATCCGAAGCGTGCGCGGCGGGCTTCAATATCATTGCCCCAGACGGATTCGTCGTTATCGGCATCTTTATAGTCGGAAGTATTGAAGCTGTCTCCATCGCTTTCACCGTAAATGGATTGAACCTGAAGGCGGCCTTGAAGGGCGAACTCCTGAAGGATTGGATTATCCTCGTTTTTATAGAGTTTGAAGGCTGACCACGTGCGATCAAACGCAGTGTCACCAGATAGTTTGCCGAACAGAAGGCCGGTTGGTTCGGCGTTCGCTGACACAAACCCAAGCAGGCTAGTAGCCAGAAGGGCGCATTGGATGGATGTCATATTTTGTAGTTGTAGTTAGTTGTAGTTAGTTGGCGTGCTGGGCACACCCGCAAACTTGCATAACTGAACATCTTATCTTGAAGATGAATTGTGTGACGAAATTGTCACACGGCGTCACACAAGCTGAATTGCTTATTCTCACTGGGAAATACTGAATCACAGAGATGCCCTATTCATGGATCGCGATGGGGGTTCTTGTCTTGAAGAGACGCTGTGTGACGGAACTGTCACACAGCGACAAATCGGCTGGATTGCTTATTGTCATTAGGAAACAATGATCTACAGATACCTGTTCTGATGGATTGCGATACCCCCCAAACCCAAACAGAAGGCCCGTGGATGGTGGGTTTACGAGCTGCGCGTGCCAATATCGTTCCAGCCTTGATCGTGCAGGGAATCATGTTGGCGCTTGTGCTGGGATATTATTTTTACCCCCCAACCACGCGATGGCTCAATCAATTGGCAGCGCTCAAACAAAACTGGGGCTACGCTTATTCGGCATTGGCAGCAGCCATTGCTGGCGGCGTTATACCAGAAATCATGCGGGTGTGGTTGTTTCAGAAAGGACGCCCAAAAAAGGTAAATGCTACAAATCTTTTGTTCACCCTGCCTTTCTGGGGATGCACAGGCATGACAGTAGATTTATTTTACCGTTTGCAGGCGCTATGGTTTGGAACTGAAGTGACGCTTCAGGTTGTTGCCACTAAGGTCATTGTAGATCAGTTCATCTATAATCCCATCATCGCGGGGCCGAGCGGGGCTTGGTTTTATGATTGGAAACTTTCAGGTTATTCTTTCCCGACCATCAGACGATTCTTCACAATGCGGTATTACCGTGAGGTAATTGTGCCGATATTATTCGCGACGTGGGGAGTATGGATCCCATTGGTGGCGATCCTTTATTCGCTTCCGTCTTTGCTCCAAATTCCCTTGTTCGGTCTGGCTTTGGCGATGTGGGTGATGCTTTACACTTGGATCAGCGAGCAGCGCTCTCAGCCAAAAGACTTGCCTAATTAGGAGGTGGATCTCCTGTGAGCTTGGTAAGTTTCTCAAGCAACTCTGTGTTCCGGAGCATCATAGAGCCCCGTGCTGCCCGTATCTTATCGTATTTCTCCCACATCTCTTCTTTGCCTTCAAATTCTCTGGCGAAGCCCCGAACACTCGCCACTAGATCTTTTCCTTCTTTTAAAAGATCGGTGTTACGAGAACCCGTGTAACGCTCGAGTTCTTTGAGATCATCACGCATTTTTTTATAAAGTTCATCGAGCTTGCCTAATTGGTTAGAATTAATTCCATCAAAATCTTCGATCTTAACGATCTCACTGATTACATCCACTTTCCGCCAAATTTCTGCTCCTAAAGCTTCTCGGGTGAGGTAGCGAGGGCGGGAGGTCGATCCATAAATATTGAGAACTTTTGCAGATAAGTGGTATGGAGCTTGATCAACAATTTCCTGTAAGCGTTCGCGAACAAACTTATTTGTTAGATAAGCACCCATCACGCTGCCATCGGCTTTTTCTTTAATGATATTGAACTTATTGTAGATTTCCTCGTGTTGGTCTGAAACATCTCTGCTGGCCAGAGTGACGTATTCCTCCAAAGAAGAGGCAACTAGCACTTCGTATTTGAAGAAAAACTCGGGTTTTTCGAGGGCGAGTATGTTGACAAGCATAGGTTCTGCGGATGCCGGGATGATGAGCCTTCCGCCAGCGCCATCTGCAAGTTCCATAAGAGCACGCCAAAAATAATCGGGTAATTTTAAGTTGCCCGATTTATCGATCTCACCAATCACAGTACCATCCAACGTTGCGCCAGTTAGCGCAGCATTAGCCAAAACAAAGGCCGGTCCACTGATCGCGCCGCGGTTTTTCCTGAACGGGTAGGATGGTTCTCCATCAAGACTGATCTTAATCTCGGCGTGTTCTGGAAGTTGGCCGCGGTAATCAAAAAGTCTATCTTTCAACGGATTGGAGACTTCTTCTTGGATTTGCAAAAAATTCTCAGAATCCCCAAAGATTTCTAAATGGAAGCCATATTGATCCTTCCCAACATCATTCTTCAGGGTTCTGGTGGCTTTCATCGACACTGAAACGACTTTAGGCAGCCACATCACCTTGTCTTTGTCATAGATATTAATAACGGTCGTGATCTTGCCGTGGTTGAGAATCACGCCGGCTTTTGGATCGTATTTGCGTTCTTCTTCTGGCTTATTTGTCGCAAGCTCTTGCTCTTCTTCCACCTCTTTTTTGATGGCGGGTTTCTGCTCAATGACCGGAGATTTTTTGAAGGAAGTGAGCTCAGCAACCCAACCATTCCATGCTGCGTGTTCGGGTTTGCCGAGATAGCTGCTGGCTTCCGAATCACTAGGATAAATAGCGGAAAGAGTTTCACCCATTAGGCTCGCAAGTAGATTGCCATCTTGACCCGCCTCTGGAGAGGCTAGCCAATACAAGCTGCCCCAGAGATTTCCCTTCTCTCGCTCAAGCTTATCTTTATCGCCTATATCGGGTTTTTCTCCTTCGATCAGTTTGGAAAGCCTATCCTCAGCAGATTCGTTTTTAGGATCCAACGCTAAAGCAAGAGCCAGCGCTTTTGCGACTGCACGGCGGTCCTTGGCGGTTTGGTAAGGGCTTCCGCCAATGATGGTTGTTAAATATTTGGATAGCCCAATGATCGATTGATCATTGATAGGCAGGCGGTCGCGTCGAAATGGTGAAATTTTACCCGTCGGCGGCTGGAATGAATCCGCACTCGATGTAGCCGTTAGCGCGAACAGGCAACAGGCACTGAGGCCTCCACTGAGCAAAATTCGGCGGTTAAATTTCATACGGCTAACACGCATATGTCGTTTTCGATATGAATTCACAAGAGAACATTGCAAACAACCGCATTTTTTGTGCCCTTATAGCCATGCCTGAATCTGAAACAGAAGTAGTAACTCGTGAGGAAGTGATGTTTTTCGATACCGATTGCGGTGGAGTGGTTCACAATCTTGCCTATTTGAGAATGATTGAAATCTGCCGGACTAGATTGGCGGCGAAATTAGGAATGGAGCTGCGTAAAATGTCAGAAACCCAGATCTTTCCCGTACTGACCCGCACGGAAGTGGATTACCGAAGGCCTGCGAAGCTTGGGGACTGGATTGTGATTCGTGGCTGGTTAGGAGAGACCAGCACCGCACGGTTTTGGTGCGAGTTTGAAATGCGGCGCGAATCTGATAACGAATTACTCGTCACAGCAAAGCAATCGCTGGCACTAGTCAAAATGCCAGAGGCCAAGCCGATGAGACTCAATTTCAAAGGGTTAAATCGTAATCCTTAGTGTTTTTGGCTCATCAAAAACTCGTAGTACCCCGGCTCGTAGCTCAATCGCTCGATCTCTTTTTGAAGCAGACTCATGGCGGCATGGTCACTCGATTCGCGATACCGTTCGATTTGTTTTTTAAGTCCTATGATATACGACGCCTGTTCGCTTCTGAGTCTTAGATTAAAACGAGATCGTAATTTCGATTGAGCTGTATATGATTCAACAAATGCTTGTTGAATCGCGCCAATCTGAGAAAGCGATGCGGGCAAAGAATCCGACATCGTGTAGTCCTGTCCTCTCCATGCCGCCATGGTCGATGCCAAATCTGAAAGTGGCGTGACGTCTGCGCCGGCGTGTAAAATTTGAATCGCCTGGCTGGCATGGGCCTCAAAGCTTTGGGTATTTGCTTTGACTCCTTGGCTATAGGTTTCCACATCACTTTTGATGCGCTCTCTCATGATGCCTTCGACACGTGCGAAGAATGCGTCCACATTATCGATCGGCTTAACCCCTTCTTGAGCGGCCGTTTTTCTAGGGAGAAATTTTTGCGAGACCGGTTGCACATTTTGTACGCTCGCTGGCTCTGGTTTATTTACGATGACGCCAGAGTCCTCGCTACTTGCCTGAAACACTAAAAAATAAATAGCTGCAGCCGCAGACACGATAAGCACGATCAGAAATCCAGCCCCCGCTGAGGAGTTCTTATTCATAGGGGGGCGCCGCACCATGGGGCGGGCTACTCTTGAATTCGCCGCAGCGGCCAGCAAGGGATTGTGGGGGATAGCTGCGATTTTTTCCAACTCCTTGGCCAGTTCATCCGCGGAGGTTTGGCGGGCGGCTGGGTTAGGATTTGTCGCACGCTGGATGGTGGCGCGCAGTTGTGGATGGATTGTGAGAGGCAGCGCTGACAAGGGCTCTATTCCATTCGGAGTTTTCCCCGTCAGCAATTCATGCAGCATCACTCCAACCGAAAAGATATCGGCACGATGATCAAATGTATGCGGAGGATCAATCACCTCTGGTGCGGTGTAGCCAGGAGTTCCGAAAATTTGTGCCCCTTCTTGAATTTTATTTCCCAAAGCGCTCGCGAGTCCAAAATCACCGATCTTCGGGTTCGCATTGGCATCAAGCAGGATATTGCTCGGTTTGATATCACGATGAAGGATGCCAAATTGGTGGGCATTCGCCAGACCGCGGCAAACATCGATCACCATTTTTAGAGCATCATCTTGATGGACAACACGACCGTTACTGATCGAATATAAAGAGCTGCCTGGCACATATTCCATGACGATGTAGAGTAGGCCTCCAACATCACCGAAGTCATATACTCCAATCAAATTTGAATGATTCAGTTTGGCCATCGCTTTGGCCTCTGCCTCAAAGCTGACGCGGAATTCTTCATCTTGGGAAAACACCCGAGGCAAGATTTTGATCGCTACATCGCGATCGAGCGAACGTTGCTTTGCATGATAAACGGCACCCATACCGCCACATGTAATCAAGCTATAAACATCATAATTGGGAAAGAGAGCTGCAACTTCCTCTAACTCTGGAGCTATGAAGGTTGAGTGAGAAACGGGCTCGGTTTCTATCTCGATTTCGGATTGAGTCATAAAAAAGTAAAAACGTAGACTAAAAAGATTTAGTAATTACAAAGTAGAAATATTATTTCATTTTACCACAAGAATAACTCTTTAGTCGGAAAGATCTTAGGCAATTATTCTAAAATGAATTCTTTAATTCAGATCTTTCGATCCTCACGAACTGCAAAATCTCGCCGATAAAAACGATTCCGCCGAAGTCCTCGGACGATTGAGGAAGCAGCTCGAGTCAGAAAAAAACGTTCTCAATGACGGCAACTCACTCTCCCCAATTACCGACAAGCAGGGCAAAGTTTTTTGGCAAACTTACCGGTCCTCGGATGTCACGTGAAAGTGATTTATAAAATCTCGACAAAATCGATGACTTGACGCGCCCACTCATCGACCGAAAGATATCAATCATGGCATGGCGTTTGGATGAAGCGGTCGAACACGGGATGATCGACAACACCGTCGAAGGAGCGACCACGGGGAAAATTTGGCTCGCGGGCCGCGATGAACCTTTGATCCTTTCTCTAAACGGAGATTGCTGGAGAGATCTCGCGGGGACGGTTCTCGAATTTGAAAATCTCAAGCCCAAGATGTCTACTGAGGCTAACTCACTCGATACAGATCAGTCCGGCATCGTCGGTGATATCACCGCCTCCCAAAAAGCCAGAGTGCCGCAAATCTCCGAGGAACAAATCACCGAATACTACCGCCAAAATCGCGAGATCCCCTGCGAGTGGAAAAATATTTTTTACCTAGAATGGTTCAGTGAAATCAACGGCCGCGTGCTGATTGAAGCTCCCAATTATCGCATGCGCATTTCCGAACACGTTTGGCAAATGGATCAAGATTCGGAAGAAGCTCAAAAACTAGCGAATATGAACAGCATGCGTGATTTCCTCGCGCAAATGATACGTCGCACTGAATCCGACGATACAGCGGTCACTCCCAAGACGAAAAATCTCCGCTCCGAGCTAAACGAATACGAATGGGAAGAGCGCCTCAAAGAATCGGATCGCCTAACAGATGCATACCAAGAAGTTTTAGAAAAATACATCGACGATCCAGATGCGGAGCGCAAAGAAGCATTTGTGATGGGATGGGATGGATTGCTTGGTGCAATGGCAGATCGTGAGGAAAGCGAGGATTTCGAGGATGACGATTTTGAGGAAGGAGATGGCGATTGGAATTCGGTAACCGGCGATGAGGATTATTACCATGACGGAAAATCACGTGATGATGATGAACTCAATCAAACCCATCCCTTACAAGTCCATGCCCAACAGATTTCCCTCCGTGCCTTCGAAATTCTCGGCTCAGACAGCGAAAACGATGAAGGCCCTAGCTATGAGCTGACATCCAATTTATTGAGAGTTAGTACCAAGCTTGCGGGTGTTCTCAACGACCGCTCCAGTGGCTATCAACCCGAGGCCGGTTTTGTTCTTGCCGTCTTAAAACGTTGCTTGAACTGGATCAACGATGCAATCGGCGCGTGTCAGCAACTCATCGAAGACGAAAAAATTATCAATCAAATCGCCGCGCTCGAGCATCTCCGCACAGATATTTTTAGTATTAGAGACGGAATTCTCGAAATCCGACGTTCCTTAAAGCAACGTTGACATTCGCCCGATATCATTGACATCTTTACTTAACAACTTGATTCCCATCATGAAACTTATCTTCTCAAGCCTTATCGTCATTTTCGTATTGTCTTCCTGCAACACCATGGTCGGACTTGGCCGTGATACCCGTTTACTGGGTGAAGGCTTGGAAAAAACCGCAGAGAAATCCGCTCCAAACAGCGGCTATGATTCTGGCACATCCGGCGCGCCAGTTTACTAAGCGGACTACCAACAATAGTCCGTGCGTAGATGAATAGCCCCGGCGTTGTCGGGGCTAGCTTTGAGTGTTTCGCATTCTTTCCCAAAACCTCTGTGGTAAAGAGCGCTGACTTTCAAATTGAATTTCGGTTCGGGTTAATGGGCTTTCCAGAACAGGAACGCGCAGACCAAAGTCGTAATTCCGTAAGCCAAGCCAGCTAGGGCGCAAACATTCCACCTTGTGCGAGTTGCGCTAACCCATGTCATCGCATCGCGGAACAAATACGGCATGCCCACCATAAACAAGGACGCGGTCAACATCGCGTAAGTAAAAATAGGGATCAGCAAGCGTGTTACCGGATCTTTAAGGAATGCAGATTCCAAAAGCGGTGCGGCTAGCAGCAGGCCAAAAAGACCGAGCGCCCGAACCGCGAGAAAATCCCTGACACTCATTGCAACCGCAACCACGGCGGCAGGCACCAACAAGCGAAGTAGAGGCTTGGATTTATTAAATTCCCCGAGATCCATCTGCAACGCACTGAGTTTTCCCAAGCCATCAGGAGCCACCAACAACCAAAACCAGGCCATGCCCAGCGCTAGAATGATTTGCCCTGCAATCGGGTCACGTGGGAATCTTTTCAAGTATCCCTGCACTTGAGCCGGCTTGGCCAGCATCAACGCGTGTATACCGATCAACCAAATGGCGAGCAGAATGCCTGCAGTGTAGAGCGAGATCTGCTCATAGGGGTGGCGTGGGTCCATACGGCTCAGGACTTAGAGCCCCAACCCATGACTTACAAGTGGTAACTCACCCCATAAGGCTATTTCTTGGCTGCTTGAAATCAGGGTTGTCGCCTCGAATCCATGTGGCTATGATTCTTACTGTTCGCTTTCACCAACCACCAATTCAATCTTCTCATGGGCATCTTCAGCAAACCTCTCCTCCGCAATCAACAAAAGCGCGACGATATGCCCGAAGGCTTATGGTCAAAGTGCCCAGAATGCGGAGCTATGGTCCACGCCATCGAGCTCAAACAAAACCTCCAAGTCTGCCCACCTTGCGGATTCCATTTCCTGCTCGATTCAATGGATCGCATTTTCCTACTCGCTGATCCGAGCAGCTTTGAGGAAACCAATGCGGGTTTGTATTCTGCAAACCCACTGAATTTCAAAGGTTACGAAGATAAAATCGACGGTCTACGCAAGCGCACGGAAATGAACGACGCCGTCGTTACTGGGCGCCTTACGATCCACGGTAAACCCGCCATGATCGCTGTCATGGATTTCAAATTCTTCGCTGGTTCCATGGGCTCAGTCGTCGGTGAAAAAATCACCCGTGCGATTGAAACCGCTATCGCTGAAAAACGCGGCGTCATCATTGTTTCCGCCTCTTCCGGTGCACGCATGCAAGAAGGCATGCTCTCACTCATGCAGATGGCTAAAACTTGTGGTGCACTCGCTAAGCTCGGCGAAGCCGGCTTGCCTTACATCTCCGTTCTCACCCATCCAACCACTGGCGGGGTGACCGCTTCTTTCGCAACCATCGGTGATATCAACATCGCCGAGCCGAAATGCATGATCGGCTTCGCCGGTCCGCGCGTGGTGAAAGAAACCACCCACCAAAACCTTCCTCCTGGCTTCCAAACCGCCGAGTTCATGCTAGAACACGGCCTCATCGATGCCATCGTCACGCGCCATAACATGCGCGACCGTATCGGCAGTCTTCTCAACTTCATGATGAAGTGAGCCCAACGGTATTTTAGGCACGATTCAACGCGCTAAAATCTACTGCCCGCACTCCGCGGTCTCTTTCGCTGTTATATGTAGAACCTTAAAATTATAGGCAACCGCGAGGTGGCCTGTCCAGTGCGTAGCGAATCACTGAACTTATACGCGGTTGCCTTACCATCGATTTCTTAGCAAGAACGCGAACTCTTACTTCTTTTTGCCTTTCGCAGCTTCCAAGCCTGCTTTGACTTTCGTTTCGATAGATTCGTAAATGGCAGGATCGCCTTTGAGCACGTCTTTGGCAGCATCTCGGCCTTGCGCGAGTTGTGCTCCGTCATAAGAGAACCATGAACCGCGCTTCTGGATGATTTCCATTTCTAGGGCGAGATCTAACAAAGATCCTGTTGATGAAATTCCTTCGTCATACATGATATCGAACTCGGCTTCCGTGAAGGGTGGTGCGACTTTGTTTTTAACCACTTTGACTTTGGTGCGGCTGCCGATCACGGTGCCATCAGAAGATTTGATCTGGCCAATGCGACGGATGTCGATGCGGACTGAAGAGAAAAATTTGAGTGCGCGACCACCGGGAGTGGTTTCAGGGCTGCCGAACATGACACCGATTTTTTCACGAATCTGGTTGGTGAAGATGCAGACGGTTTTTGCTTTAGAGATGAATGAAGTAAGTTTCCGCATTGCGGCACTCATCAAGCGCGCTTGGGCGCCGACGGTGGAATCGCCGATCTCTCCGTCGAGCTCTTGTTTGGTCACGAGTGCAGCAACGGAATCCAATACGATGACATCGATCGCGTTGGAGCGCACGAGGGCTTCGCAGATTTGCAGGGCTTCTTCACCGGAGGATGGTTGGGAAACTAAAAGGTCATCGAGATTCACGCCGAGCTTGCGAGCATATTGTGGATCGAGCGCGTGTTCCACATCGATGAACGCCGCGAGACCGCCACGTTTTTGGGCTTGAGCGATGACGGTGAGGGTCAAAGTGGTTTTACCGGAGGACTCTGGACCGTAAACTTCCACGATACGGCCGCGTGGGAAGCCGCCGACGCCGAGCGCGCGGTCGATTAGGAGGTTACCGGTTGGGATCACATCGACATCGACCCGATGCTCGTCGCCCATGCGCATAATCGCCGATTCTCCGAATTCCTTCTGAATCTGCGAAATCGCCATATCCAGGTTTCTTTTGCGTGCTTCTTGAAGTTTGTCTGCTGCTGCTGTTGATGTTTCGGTGCTTGTTTTCGTAGCCATGCAGGGAAATTGTCTGAACAGGTGTTCAGACGCAAGCAAAAAGATGTTCGATCGAACAAAAAAGAGCCTTTTCCTACAAGCTTTAAGTTTTAAGCTTTAAATCTCAATGAGGGATAAGATCGATCCATTAGGGCTACTTGCACGGGATTTTTGCTTATACAAAGGGCTTTTACGGCCTTTTATGTGGAACAGGATAGAGGTTGAAAGCTCATCCTAAGTGTCCCTGATAGGAGTTCTGAAATTGAACACTATATTTTAGTCGTGGATCGTCGCTCTATTCCACGAAAATTACTTTTCTTCACTGTCGACTTTAACCTGACGGATCCTGGTGTCGCGCTGAGCGGGAACTAGGGCGCGGGCCTAGTAGTCTCATCGCAGTTTCGAGGTGTTGGTAAGGGTGTCGATGTCTGCCCGTTCTTCGACTCGGTATTCTACCATGTGCGCATGAGTGGCGCGCCTTGCTTGAGATGACGGTTGGGAGTAGATGTCTGCGAAGAAAATGCGAGACGCTGATAACTGATAAAATCCTCTGCCATAAAAAAGCGCGGATCCGTTTCCAGATCCGCGCTTGATTTTTATTAGATGATTTTACAGGCCTGCGAGCGTGGATTTCAGCACCTCGAAGTCAGGGAGATCTTTTGGATGGTCTTGCACATCGGCGAAGCGAACGACGCCTTGTTTATCGATCACGAATGCGGAGCGTTTCGGCACGCCGCCCATGATGAGGTTGGCTTCTGGGAGGAACTGCTCGTAAGCCACGCCGTAAGATTTTGCGGCGGTGTGTTCGTAGTCACTGAGCAGAGGGATGGTGATTCCTTCTTTTTGCGCCCATGCTTCCAATGCGAATGGACCATCTCCGGAAATGCCAAAGACTTTAGCATCGAGTGCCTCATATGCGCCAATACCTTGAGAAATATCGCAAAGCTCTGTGGTGCAGACGCCGGTAAATGCCATTGGCACAAACAACAACACGATGTTGGATTTACCAATCTCCTCGCTGAGCTTGACCAGCGCTGGGCCGGTGGCGGTTTTGGTAACTAGGGTGAAATCGGGTGCGGTATCGCCTACTTTGATGGACATAATAGTTAGTATGGATGGTTAGTTGAAAATCGGGGTTACTTTAATCCTGAGATCGCATCGGTCAATCCCTGTCATCGTATCGAAGAGTTTGAACCACAGATGAACGCAGATAAAGAATCATCCTATGCTATGGAAATCAAATTTCGCCAATTCCACGTAATACACCCAAATGGAAATGTAAGTGTATCTTCCTTTTATCCGCGTTCATTCGAGTCCATCCGTGGTTCCTTTCCAAACAGCATAGCGATTTCCTCTTCGGAAACTTCCCGCCATTCACCTTCTTCAAGGTCTTCGGGAAGTTTGAAATTGCCGATCGAAATGCGTTTGAGTTCGAGCACGTGGTTTCCGACAGCTGCGAACATTCTGCGGACTTGATGGTAGCGCCCCTCGTGAAGCGTCACCCATGCTTCTTTCTCACCAATCGCCTCGAAGCCCGCCGGCAATAAGGGCTTGGTTTCGTTTTCCAATAGCATTTCACCCGAAGCAAATATCTCGCCTTCATTGCCTTCAAGCGGCCGATCCAACCAAACGTGATACACTTTCAAGCAATCCGATTTTGGATGAATGACTTGGTGGAGTAATTTCCCGTCATCGGTCATCAGTAGCATCCCCGTGGTGTCTTTATCGAGGCGTCCGCAAGGATTGAGGCCAGGATTGCGTTTGGAAAAGCGTGGTGGGAGAAGATCGTAAATCGTTTCACCAGGATCTTCTGTGCTGCATGTGAAGCCCTCCGGCTTATTCATCACGATCACCAGGGGAAACAGTGGATCCAAGACCTCCCCTGCGACTCTGACATCATCCGGTTCGGCATCATCCTTGTGCTTGTAAGAGACCCCCAACGCATTCGTGACTGCCCCGCTGCGGAGGAGTTTATCGACCTCTTTACGCGATCCGTAACCGAGGTTTGCTAAAAGTTTTACCAATTTCATCTGCGGCGGAGGCTAACAGGGAATTACATAACTCCATGCTCTTTATTTTAAAAAAAGAAACTGAGTAAAATCATGCCGGCTGACTACTCCAAAGCCTCCAATAAACAAGTGCAGAATCGCGAAAGCTTTCACTGACTGCGGTTCTTTTCACTGGCAGCCGTTCTCCCAACTGAGCGTATTCTCCAGCCGAATATTGATTGATTTCCTGTTGCGTCAGTGGTGGCGGTTGTTCCATTGGTTATCTTGAAAATGTTTCTCCACTTGATGTCGATGCTATTTGATTCACCAAGCTTAAACTACGCTTCCGACATATCCGCATTTCGTAGCTTGTCATAAATGCGTTTTTAGATGATTTTCTCCTTATGCGTTCTCGAAAATTCTTAGCCATCGTTCCTGCTATCTTTGCTTTGGTTATCGCATCTTGCGCGGTTTCCTCGTTCGATCCTAACACAGGAGAGGTCCGCGCATCCGCGCCATCAAGCTCCCTTGTTTCACAAGGAAGTCAGGCGTTTGATAAAATGAAGCGTGAGAAAACGATCTCACATAATCCGGATTACAACGCCCAAGTCCAACGCGTTGCAGCTCGTTTGAAATCGGTGATCAATATCCCGAATGCAAAATGGGAATTCGTGGTCTTTGAAGATCCAACTCCCAACGCTTTCGCCCTCCCCGGCGGCAAAGTTGGCGTGCACACCGGACTTTTCCAAATCACTCAAAACGATGCCGGACTTGCTACGGTTCTCGGTCACGAAATCTCACACGTCGTGCTCAATCATTCCCAACAACGCGTCAATCAGGCCACCGGCGTTGCGGTCGGAACCGCTCTGTTAGATGCGATCCTCTCCGCAAAAGGCGCGGATAAAACCACTCGTGCCGTCGCCGCTACCGCTACTGGAGCCGTAGGAACCGTTGGGCTGATTTTGCCATACTCACGCAAAGCAGAATTACAGTCAGATCAACTCGGAACGCTCTACATGGCGCGCGCCGGATACAATCCTGAGGAAGCCGTTAAGCTGTGGAAAAGATTTTCCGCATGGCGCATCAAACAAGGAGACGGCGAATCGCCTGAGTTTATACGCACTCACCCACTCGATCAAACTCGCATCAATGCATTACAGGCGTTTCTTCCAACTGCACAACGCGAGTATAAGCCGCGTTAATTCAGTTTCCGAACTCTACGCACACTGCCTTCAAGTATTCTGCCTCACGGAAAATGGCAGGATGATCTGCTGCATGACCGCTGCGCCACAGTTCTTTCCATGGACGGCCAGATGCTTGCGCGGCTTCTTCGATGGTGCGGAAAAAATCATCTGCGGAAACATGTGCTGAGCACGAGGCTGCGATTAGAATTCCGCCCGAGCGCAATCTCGAGATCGCGGCTGCGTTCAAATGCTGATAGGCACGAATCGCCCCAAGACGCTCAGATTCACGCTTCGCTAGGGTCGGCGGATCCGTGATGATGAGATCATAATTTTCACGTGCTTCATCCATCCAGCGAAACGCATCCGCTTGCACCGCATGGCGTTTGACCTTGGCGATTTGAGAGTTGTTAGAATTTAAAGAAAAATTCCGCTCTGCGCTACCGAGAGCATGTGCACTGATATCGAGATCGGTGACGGATGAAGCGCCACCTCTTGCGGCATACAGAGAAAATCCACCGGAGAAACTGAAGACGTTTAAGACATCACGTCCCTTGGCGAGCGTTTCAACCCGCGCGCGGTTGTCGCGTTGATCCAAGAAAAAGCCAGTCTTCTGGCCTTTGAGAACCGCTGATTCAAAACGCAATCCATTTTCAGAAAACACCACGATTTCATCGCCCACTTCACCGCAGAAACCTTCACCGATTCCGTATTTCTCCGCACAGGCCACCACGTTACGACTCATTCTCAGCACCAGATATTTCGGAGCGAACACTTCGCGCAATACGCTTTCGGTTTCCTCCCAACGCGCCAACCAGCTCGTTGCATAAATTTTCACCACTAAAGTATCGGCATATCGGTCCGCAACGAGTCCGGGAAATCCTTCGCTCTCACCTTGGATCATCCGCGCGCCATCGGTGCCGGGTTGAATGATGCTGCCTTCGCGCTTCGCCAAGCAGGCACGCGCTTTTTCTAGCCACCAATCACGATCAATCGTAGCTGGCTTCCCGACGTGGAGAATTCGGAGTCGGATCGGCGACTCCGCCTCATACATCCCGACCGCCATGAAACGATCGCGCTTGTCGTAGATCACCGCGAGCTCACCCGTTACGCCTTCACGATTCTGGGTCTTGATACTCTCCGCATACACCCATGGATGATTGCTACGAATCGCGCTCTCAGCCCGAGGATACAGCGTGAGCCGCAATCTCGATTTTTTGTCATCTGTCATGCGTCTTCAGTTTGCGGTCTTTCAATGTCACTTCTTTCTTGTCGCGCTTGGTATTGATAACTGCAAACAAATCTTTAGTTAAAGCCAGTCAGAAACAAATCCATTTCGATGAATCATAAATAATGAGATAATTCTCCATCCTATTTCTACGCTCTGGATACCCCATCCACAAAAACCCTCTTCATTGGGGTTTATAATTTAGAATTTAAGGTTTAGCTTTCGCTCGTGCCCGTCCTTTACACCACCCACGATCTTCCCGGCGGTCCGCGCTTGGCTCATGCGCAGCTTCCTGAATCGGAATGCGCTGCATTGTCGATATACATCCCGGTCGGTTCGCGGGATGAAACCGGAAACATTCCATCGGGACTTGCCCATTTTTCCGAGCACATGGCGTTCAAAGGCACAAAAACGCGCTCCGCCAAAGAACTCACTCTCGCCATCGAATCCGGCGGCGGCCAAGCCAATGCCTGCACCTCGGAAGACTACACGGTGTATGAAGCCCAAGGCGAAGCCGAGCTGATGCCGGTGCTGATCGATGTGCTTGCCGATATGGTTTGGCAGTCGACCTTTCCTGAAAACGAAATCGAACTCGAACGCGATGTGATCGGGGAGGAAATCACCATGATCCGTGAGACCCCCTCGGATCACATCAACGATTTGCTAGCCGCTGCCCTGTGGCCGGAACATCCGCTCGGGCAATCCATTTCAGGGTCACTAGAATCCATCGAATCCATCGACCGCACCTGCTTGCAGAATTTTGCGAACGAACATCATTTCCGCAATGACATCGTCATCGCCACCGCCGGCCCGATGGCTCCCGAGGCCATTCTTGAGGTCCTTATCCCGCTCCTGCCCAAGCGGTTCAAAACCCCAGCGCCGCGCGCCAGCCAGGAATTCACGCCTTGTAAGGAAATCATCGAGCGTCGCTCCACGGATCAACTCCAGCTCGCCCTTGCTTGGCACACTCCCGGTCGCCACGCGCCAGAACGCCATGCCCTTCGTATGCTCTCGCTCATCCTCGGCGAGTCCTCTTCGTCACGCTTATTTACCGAGCTCCGTGAAGAACGCGGCCTCTGCTATCAGGTCGGCTCCGAGCTCTCGCTTTTCGAGGAAACCGGCGCCCTTCAAATCCTCGCAGGCCTCGATCCTGAATCGCGCGAGGAATCGCTCAAAACCCTTTTTAAGGAAACCGAAGATCTCGCTCAAAACGGCCCACGCCCCGGTGAGCTCGATCGCGCCAAGCGCCTCGCCATCGCGCAATCGAAACTCGCCTTCGAATCCACTTCCGCGCACTGCTCGTGGGTGGGCGAAGGTTTGTTATTTTTTGATCACATTCCTTCACCGCAGGAAGCTCGCGAAAACCTCCTCCAAGTCACCGACAAACAAGTCCAAGCCGTCGCTCAAAAAATCTTCGCCCAGAAACCAGCAATCGCTGAGATCCAAGCGTGACCCAACTCGAGCAATTTTCTACCACTGAGGCACTGAGAAGATACAGAACACAGAGAAAAGAGTTTATTTTAACATTTCAGTTTCTGGTGTTTTTCTCAATGTCCTCATTTTGTTACTCTGTGCCCCTGTGGTAAACAAAAGTCCGAACCAAGAACATGCCCGCAAATCCCTTCCATCCATTTTCCAAAGAGCATTTCATCACCTTGACGATTGGCTTTTTACTGATTGGTTTCCTGATCGTCTTTGCAAGACGTTCAGAGAAAAACCAACGCATCACCACAGCTGTTCTCGCGTTTTGTAATTTGGTCTCTTTCCCCTTCGCGCTTATCGCTTGGCGGAATTATCCACACTCTCTCGATAATGACCTTCCATTTCATCTCTGCGATCTTGCGGCCATCATTGCGGGGTTTGCCTTGTGCACACGTAAGCCTATCTTACTCACGCTAACGTATTTTTGGGGACTCGCGGCAACCACTCAGGCACTCATCACACCCGCTCTAGAAATTGGCCCGCCAGAGCTACCGTTCATCCATTTTTTCTTCCAACACTTCGCCATCGTCGCTGCCGCTCTCTACATTCCCATCGTTCTGAAATGGCGACCTCAGCAACCTTTCTGGAAATCTCCCATCATCGTGCTCGGTATTTCGATCGGCTACCAAGGCGCCGCGTTGCTGACCAATGCTGCTTTAAATACGAACTTCGGCTTCGCCTCTCACGTTCCGGAAAACCCTTCACTCATCGACCACCTCGGACCATGGCCGATCTACCTCTTTTCCATGCAAGGGATTGCGCTTTTGTTATTTCTATTGCTTGCTCTTCCCTTCAAATGCTCTGTGCGCCCCAAATTAACAGAATGATTTCACTGCTTTTGATGGTATAATCTTAATCTCATCTCAATCACCGAATCCGATGCTCTTTAAAACTAGAACTTTCCGCAAATTTCTCTGGCTCATCAGCGGCCTTATCGCGACTGCCATCACCGCATCCGCGATCACCGATGAGGCGCCGGCTAAAACTGAAGGCACTGCGAATCCCGTGCCCATGCCATCCGGCGATCCAGAAAAAGCCATTCTCTCCACGATCCAATTTCCAGAGGGAATGGTCGCCAAACTATTCGCACGTGAGCCAGATGTTCAGGACCCAACCGCAATTAGCTTTGACGAACAGAACCGTCTCTACATCACTGAGACCCATCGCTTCGAACGCGGTGTCGAGGATAACCGCCGTAACCCGTGGGTTGCTGATGATTACAAACTGACATCTCCCGCTGAACGCTTGGAGATGTATAAAACTTACGCCGCGAAAAAATCCCCCAACGCAAAACCGCTCTCCTATTTCACCGAATATTCAGAAGTCATTCGTGTTATCGAAGATCGTGACGGCGACGGAAAGTGCGATCATGCGCAAGTCTATGCTGAAGGCTTCAACGATCCGCTCGACGGAACCGCTGCCGGTATTATGGCGCTCGATGGGAAAATCTACTTCGCGTGTATTCCCAACGTTTGGATGTTAGAAGATAAGGACGGCGATCTTAAAGCCGATTCTCGCGAATCTCTACAATACGGCTATGGAATCAGCGTCAGCCTCAGTGGACACGATCTCAACGGTTTCGCTCTCGGCCCAGACAATCGCATTTGGTTCACGATTGGTGACCGCGGTTATAATTTGAAAAACAAAGAAGGCCGCCACCTATACGACCAGTATTCAGGTGGGGTGTTTCGTATGGAACGCGATGGCAGCAACCTTGAGGTCGTGCACACAGGATTGAGAAATCCAAAAGAAATCGCCTTCGACCGATACGGCAGCGCCTTTTCTGTAGATAACGAAGCGGACATGCAGGATATGGCTCGCGTTGTCGCTGTTGTGGAAGGCGCCTACTCTGGCTGGCAACGCGGCCATCAGGCATTCCAAAAATTTACCAACCTCATCAACGGCACCAACCGCCATCAGACCAATTGGATGGAAGAGCGCCAATGGGATATGGACAGCAAGCTCCGCCCGCGCGCCATTCTTGCCCCCGCAGGTTGGGTCAGTAAAGGCCCCTCTGGTCTCGCCTACAACCCCGGCACTGGCCTCTCAGAAAAATGGGACAACCATTTCTTCGTGTGCAATTTCGTCGGCGCGAATAGCGCGGTGATTGGTTTCCGCATGGAGACAAACGGTGCGGGCTTCAAGGTAGCCAGCAAGGAAAACTTCGTCTCTGGAATGCTCTGCACCGACATCGAGTTCGGCTATGACAGCAAGGCTTACGTGACTGACTACGTAGGCAGCTGGCCAACTCATGGGTTTGGAAATGTTTTCACTTTCGAGGATCCGAAAGAAACCGCCAAACCTGAAACGAAAGAAGTGCGCACGTTATTTGCAGAAGGCTTTGCCAAAATGGAACCTGCAAAATTGGTCCAGCTTCTCCGTCATACGGATATGCGTGTACGCCTCAGAGCACAATTCGCACTCGCTGAAAACCCTGCCAACCGCGCGCTTTTTGTAGCCGCAACAAACCATGATGAAGAAATCACAACTCGTCTACACGCCGTATGGGGACTCGGAAACCTCGCCCGCCTCAAAGGCGATGCGGAATCCGCAAAGGAACTTGTGAAACTCTGCTCCGACACCGAAGGCAAAGTTCGCGGCCAAGCGGTGCAAGCGCTCGGCGATGCGAAATATAAGGCGGGTCTCGAAGCGGCTACCTCCCTGTTAGACGATCCCGATCTGCGCACCCGCATGCTCGCCGCAATCGCGACCGGAAAACTCGGCACCAAAGCACAAGTGCCAGCGCTGATGGCAGTCGTGAAGGAAAACGACGACAAGGACGAATACCTCCGCCACGGTGTCGTCGAGGGAATGATCCGCATTGGTGATGCCGATGCTGTATTTGCTTTCTCCAAAGATCCATCACCAGCCGTGCGCCGCGCCGTGGTGCTTGCACTTCGTCGGTTCAATGATGGAAGAATTGGAGAGCTTCTCAAGGATGAGGATCTCTCTATCGCCGTGGAAGCAGTGCAAGCGATCAACGACGCCTACATCGAAGGCGCACGTGAAGACCTCGCTGCAGCAACTGACCTCCTCGGTAAATCTACATGGATGATCGATCTTCGCATTCTCAACTCGATGATCCGCTCCGGAGGCGATGCAAATATCCGTCGCTTACTTGCTGTTGCTGCAGATACTTCGCTTTCCGAAAACGCCCGCACTGAAGCCCTTTTCCTGATCAAACGTTTTGAAAAAAATCCACCCACTGATCCCACTACGGGGATGTATCGCCCGATCGATGAAGAGCGTGTATTCAGTGAATCCATCCGCAAAGAAGTCCACGACGCCCTTTTCCCGCTGCTTTCTAGCACGACTGGCACCCTCCTCGTGGAAGCGATGGGACTCACCGCTAAGTTCGGCGTGCAAATCCCTCAAGAAATTCTCATCGGACAACTCACCGAACCCAAAAATCAACTCGCCCTGAGACTTGCAGCACTGAAAGAAATTCTTTTAGAAAAACCCAATCATTTTACAGAAATTCTCATTCGCCTCTGCGCGGATCCAGATGCCAAAATGCGTGGAGAGGCTATCAGAATACTGGGCCAAACCAGCCCGAATGATGCATTCACTCTCGTCAATCAAATCCTCACTTCCGGAGAAATCTACGACAAGCAGCTCGCCA
>CAWUUP010000021.1:0-2924 GCA_963925255.1 uncultured Luteolibacter sp. | reverse complement strand
CACGAGCATCAGAATTCGGAACGATTTCGACGTCACTCACTTCAGTAAATTCAAGAGCACCACCCGTTGGGATTCCGTTGATTTTCTTCTGATTAAATAAGAATCTGAATGAAGGGCATGCAGATTCCCTGAATGCTGCTTTCGCACGGGGATTGTAAAGATGTCGATAAAGCCATGCCTCAGGAGAAATATCTTTGGCGTAAGCATTAACCACACGAACTGCAAGATTCGAAAGATCTGGGCCCAAACGAGTTTCACCAATCTGGGCTACTTTCTCGCTAGCATAGTCATAAACTGTTGTTTCACGGCGGGTATCACCACGCTCATCTTCAAAAACCATACCGCCCATATCAGAACGGAAGATATCATTACCGGCGTAGGTCGGACGAACCAATTGGGTGTGGCAGAGGTAACAGCCATTTTCAGCATATACCTTAGAACCATCGGCGATACGTCCGGCTCTTTTAGGAATGAATACAGCGTTGGTTCCGGTGGCGTCTTCTCCCATTGAGATAGGCTCAATCGAGCGCATCTTAAAGTAAGGGACGACGACAACGGCCAACCATGCAACTCCGAAACTGGCGGAGAGGTTGAGGAAGAATGTGCGGAAGCTCATGTGAAATTTTCTGGGTAAAATGTTTTAGTGGGCTGGTGTGACGGTACCTGGGCCACAGTTATCAATGTCGCCTTCCTCACCATGCGGACTACTGCCGTGGTCAGAGATAAGAAGTGTTGGGTGGTTACTGCGGCGACCTAGGCGCAGCCACATAACCAACAAATGAAGGAAGAAAAAGACATTGGAGATCAAGATAAAGAACCAAGCAATCGTGGTAGCCCAGGCATATGGATAGGCACGGAATGCAAGATCGATCCATGGCTTATTGAATTCTTCTTGGCCCATCCCCTGTTGCAAGCCACCGAAGATCGCAACAAGTGCGATCATGATGATTCCATAAATGGAGATGAAGAAATGCATCTTAATCAACCGCCTTGAGAGCCACTCACGACGAGTGATACGTGGAACGATAAAGTAAATTGCGCCGAACATCACGAAACTGAAGAACCCATAGAGTGCAAGAATTTCAAAACCGTAACCAGACATAGAGAACTGGCTAAGCTTAAGAGTTGAACCAGGAATATTTATAAACGCAACGGTGATAGCCGTTACGATAAGGCCTAACAAGCCAGCCATCGTGAAACGCAGTGTAGGACTATAATGAACGACATTTCCAGAAGATGAGGCGGTTTGAAGGAGATTGACCGCAGCGGTAAGAGCAGGAATGAAAAACAGGATCGTTGCGGCTGCGCCGACATGAGGAAGGAAATAAGGAATAGGTGCCCCCATCAACTTCTGCATACCTGCCCAAGGCATAATGACCGCAAGTGACCAGAAACCAATTTTTGCCAGAGAATAACTTTGAACCGCTCTACCCGTCACTTTCGGAACTAAATAGAAAGCCGTACCCAAAGCAACAGGAGTGAAGAAAAGAAAAATGATCGCAGACTTATACCAAGCAGCGATACCAGCTGCCATGACCGGATTCCCTGGAACAAGATGAATGAGAACATTTGCGGTAATGAATACCCATGGGAACCAAAGCATGGCCGCCATCAAATACCACTGGGAAATATAAACGGATCCTTCAGGACGAACTTTGAACTGAACGAATGACCAGATCAAGATCGCGATATAACTGAGCAGCATAACTGGCCATGCGAATGTCGGAAATTCCATCCAAGAAATACCTGTGCCATATCCACAAAGAATACCTAAGATGCCCAGAGATATGCCTAAATTCCATACGTGACCTGCTGTGAGAATCAAGCCAGCCGCCTTACATGGTTGGCGAGATAAGCGAGACATCAACCAGATGATAACTCCGAAAGCAACTTGGAAACCCCAACCATAAACTAGCACATTAAGGTGCGCTGCTTGAGTGCGGCCATAGGTGAGAAACGAGCAGCAATCCAAGAACCCAGGTGAATGAACTTTCGCTGAGGAAATAATTCCAAGAATCAATGAGACGGCGAGCCATGCAGCTCCGCTGGTCAGGAAAAACATCACTGGGTGACGAAGCGAGCGGTCGATATCAGCTCTCAACTGAGCATCCTGTGCGGTGGTGTTTGAATTTTCTGTAGACATCTGGACTAGTTAAATCGTTAGAGCTTCTGACTCACGGTTTCGTGAGTTCTTCAACGGTGACTTGTGGTTGGCCGACTTCACTGCGTAGGGATTGAACATCTTCAGGTTTCACCGCTGAGGCTTTATTTCCGAAACTGTTACGAATGTAGGTCAATACACCTGCAACCTGTTCATCGGTCTGGTACGATAATGCCATCATTCCTGCAGGGAATTCATACACTTTACCCGCTACTTCAATCGGCCCTTTTAATCCACGAAGCTGAATACGAACTAAGTTGGAGATAGGTCCAGTAACCCACTCTGAACCTGCAAGTGGGGGGCCAGCTAGGGTCCCTTCCCCGTTTTGACCATGGCAAGCGCCACAGACGAGGAACTGAGCTTTACCGATTTCCATTTGTGCAGGATCGATTGGCACATCTTCAGCGAGTTTCTTGGCAGTTTCGGAGCCAGGAACGACTTGTGCAGGAACTTCAAGAGCGATGGGATTCGAGTTAGCGAGTAATTTCGCCACATTGGGAGTCACGGAATCGATTGCATCATTAGAAAGGAACTTCGCTTGTTCAGCAAAAACCTCAGCTTTAACTGATTGGCGAATTTTTGCCGCCGCATCTTCAGGCTCCGCAGCTTTTTTTAACCAGCCGAAAGCAGCCGCTGCGCCAAAAATGACGAGCAACAATACAGCAAAGAGCGTGATGATTCCGAGGCCATCGATGAAAGCTTTGAATCGGATCAGTAGATTATCGCGAGTGGGGTCCATGCGGTTAGAGATAAAAATCAGTTA
>CAWUUP010000020.1:0-3397 GCA_963925255.1 uncultured Luteolibacter sp. | reverse complement strand
CTTGACTACGGTCTTCTTCTTAGTTGGCATCGTGGTTGTTATTGTCGGGTTGGATAGCGCACCGCAAGAACACAACTGAGACAGTAAGTCCCGAAAGTCCCCGGCGCGGGGCGGCAGACTATCAAGAGATGCCTTGCTGTCAATCGACCAATTACCTCAAAACCAGAATTCAAAGACTCATCTGATAAGCATGAAAAATCAGGCCAGGAACCAAGAAACACGCACTGGTAAGAATTTTGATATCACAGGGATGAAATCGATAAAAAGAGCGATTCAAAACCTGTAACAATGCGGCTCCAGTGAGAATACAATAGAAAAAAGGACGTATCGTCTGGGATTCAGCCTGAACGGCAAAAACCAACGCAAAGGCTCCCAATAAAGTCAGGGGCAATGAAATCTGCCACTCATCAGGATAACGGCTTTCCTCAGTTTTTTTAGCCAGCATCCAATGCTCTACAGCGACCGAGGCGACCGTGCAAAGCAATGCAAAGCAAATGAATTCTCGTGAACGAATGAGATCAATCATCGTCATATTCGGAAGGTAGACATTCGCCATGATAGAAACACCGAACGCATATGCCACTCCCGCTAAGACGTGTTTGGGATAAGTGATCCGTCCTTCAGGAGATGAGGAAAAATTTGCGCCAGCAAAATACGCAATTACCAAAATACATAATAGTATGAGTCTGATATAAATCGAAATCGGAAAAACAATGATAATCAACACCAGTGAGAGAATTCCTGCGCCAATTGCGGAGGGAACCAGCCATCTGCGCATTTCTTGAAGCGGATCTTTCGGATCTACAATTAAAGCACTTCTCAAAAGTTTTGCAGCGATACGTAAAGCCCAGACCATCAAACCAAGCGCTACGAATGCTTGCCATGGATGATAGTTGACCCGCCAAGTCTTCGCAAAAATGAATAACCACAGCATTGCAATCAGCGGGGCATCTAATCCCAGCAGATAAACATAACGCCACCTTGGCTTACGAAGTTCTTCCACGACCTGAAGTTTCCAATGAAAGTGATGAAACGCAAGCGCCGACTACACTTCACGGAAAGTCATCTTGATTAAGCTACCAACCGAACCATGGGAGGAATTGGTGCTCCCATAGCTTCCGCCGTCGCGCGTAGTAATTCCATTTCCATATCTTCGACCTTACCATCATTCATCACCACTAAAGAGCAAAGCTTGAGTATCTGTTGTTTAACCAAGGGGGTTGAAGCATCCATTTTACCTAAAGCTTCTGCCACATCCCTCAGACCAACCTCGGTTTGATAAGGCTCACGCCCCGAATGTTCACGGTATTCTTGAAATGCTTTTCCTAACACGCCTTCCCCGCCTGAGACTTTTCCAAAAGCCGAGAGAAGATGCATCAATTCGATTTCGAGATCTGCAAGCTTAAGAAATTTGATCGGTGGCACCGGAACCAATCCGGTTCCTATTTCCACGTGCCTGCGAATTACTTGCTGGAGCATGAATTCAAACATATTCACTTGCCCATCAGCCTCGATTAATTTTTGAGTCAACCCAATGAAGTCTCTCGCTTCTTGTGCTTCCATTCGTCTCAACCAAACTAACGACAGATCGACCACTTTCAATTTCTCTAAAGAGCTCTTTTGTGACATTTTCTGACTCCAGGATAAGACTCCGCTTATACTCAACTCATCCAATTTATTTACTCTAAGAATCTCTCCTACCTGTTCGAATCCACCCTCACCCGTTGGCACCAAAAGACCTAATAACAAGAACTTCGCTTGATCCTTAGTGAATTCTTGACCGCCTTGCTCCAGCTCAAGTCCACTTGTCATTCCAAGACCTACATGGTGAGTCATTGGCAAATCATTAGCCAATATTCGCGGAAGATCACTCGTTGCGGCAGATACATCCTGCCCACCAAAACCCATCGCACCATTGAATGCTTGATGACTCTCAATTCTTCTCGCCTCTAACATTTCCCCATTCCATTTTGGTTCGATCGCTTTGATGCGCTCTTCAATTGGCGGATGTGTCGCCATAACTGAATTTAAACTACTACCTGCGAAAAACATATGCCGCGCCTCAGTGGCAGCAGGAGCCATGATTCGGCCATGCTCTGCGAATCCACCAATCTTCTTCAACGCCCCCGCAATCCCATCTGGTAATCTGGTGAACTGAACCGCAGAGGCATCTGCTAAAAACTCACGCTGTCGCGAAATCGCTGCCTGAATCATCCGCGCAAAAAGAACACCTACGGATCCCACCAACCACACCGCTAATCCCGCTACGATGACCCCCAAGACCACACCTCCTGATTTCGAATTACGCGAACCTCGAAAATGGCGCACCGATTGAAAAATGATACGTCCCAACATCGAGAGCATCACCAATCCAAAAATCCACCCCATCAAGCGCATGTTGAGCTTCATATCTCCGTTCAGAATATGACTAAACTCATGAGCAACCACTCCTTGGAGTTCCGCACGATCCAATCGCTCCAAAGTCCCACGTGTCACCCCAATCACTGCGTTCGCTGGATCCGTCCCTGCCGCAAAGGCGTTGATCGCAGACTCATCATCCAAGATCCAAACTTCAGGAATGGGCACGCCTGAGGCTATCGACATCTCTTCAACGACATTTAACAAACGGCGTTCATAAGGATCAGTGGTATTCAGTTCAATCGACCTTCCACCCAGATTTGCCGCAACGACTTTTCCTCCTGCTGATAACTGTGAAGTTTTTGAAATACTTCCAAAAATAATCACACTACCAACTACTACAGCAACGACTAGAAAGAGCTCAGTATTCCACCAAATGAAAGGGACTGTATTTCTTGTTAGCTCATTACCATCGTGAACATCTACGTAGTGCAAAGATACAGTCATTAGAACATACATGACTAGAATCACGCCAATTACAGCCAAAGCAAACCACCAGACCAACAAGCGGCTTGATTTCCTAGCACGTTCCTGTGCCTCGAAAAAGTTCATCGACGTAATAAGGGAAACGGGGTTCAAAACTGAACCTTAGGAGCCACTCGCTCGACCGCTGATTCAATTTCGAACAATGCAGCTTCTTGGAAGGAAAACATTCCAGCAATGATGCTATTAGGAAAAACCTCACGCTTATTGTTATAAGAAAGAACCGAGTCGTTGTAGGCTTGGCGCGAGAATGCAACTTTGTTTTCCGTTGTCGTCAACTCTTCAGTAAGTTGCATCATGTTCTGATTCGCTTTGAGGTCCGGATAGGCTTCAGATACTGCGAACAAACGACCCAGCATACCTCCAAGTCCAGCCTCAGCATGACCAAGTTTACTCAATGCAGCTGGATCGCCAGGATTTGCCGCAGCTGCAACACGTGCGTCAGAAGCTGAATTTCTTGCTGCAATGACGGCCTCAAGCGTTTGGCTTTCATGAC
>CAWUUP010000019.1:0-18383 GCA_963925255.1 uncultured Luteolibacter sp. | reverse complement strand
TCATCAATCAGCTGCAAGGTCATCAGCGATTCGATGATGCCGACCATCGCCACGATGAACGCAGTTTTCAGGAGAAACTGCCAGTGCCCCAACCAGTCCACCGCATCCGGCCAAGAAATCGGCGGGAACGCTCCTTTTAGAACTCCATTCGGATTCCCTTGCGCTTGTGCCAAAACGTCAGAAACGGTCGGGCTATCTTTGAAAATGAAAAATGCCAGAAGGCCTACACTGACAATCGCCATCAAAATGGATGGCACCGACCGCGTGATTTTTGGGAAAAACTGGATGACCAACATGGTCAGCGCGATCAGGCCGACAAAGATTGCCAGCGGCGATCCCTGCAACCATTCGCCGGTAGATGGATTACGAAATGACGGAAACTGTGCCATCAAAATGACAATCGCCAATCCATTGACGAAACCGATCATCACGGGATGCGGAACCAAACGGATGAATCGACCCAATTTCAGAACCCCGAATAAGATCTGGATCCCGCCCGCCAACATGATGACCGCGAACAGGTATTGATTCCCTAACCCAAGCTCAATGTTGTCGCCATATTGTACCGCTTTCCCTGCAACTACGGCGATTGCACCCGTCGCACCGGAAATCATACCCGGGCGTCCGCCGCAGGCTGCGGTGATAAACCCCATGAAAACCGCCGCCCAAAGCCCGACCAAAGGGTCAACCCCTGCAATGAAAGAAAACGCAATCGCTTCAGGAACCAAGGCGAGGGCCACTGTCAAACCTGAGAGCGTGTCGTCTTTCAGGTTGCCGTTTTTTTTGCGAAAAAGTTCGATGAGCATGATCAGCTAAATGTGAGGTTTATGCGGGAATCGCAGCAGGGCCGCCAAGAAAGGATGGCGAAGGGCGCGCACCCTTAGGACAGGGGCGGTGTGTGACAAGCCCTTTTTCCTAAAGATCAAGCCGCGGAGAAGTCACAACCATTCGATGATAATTGAATTCAAATGAGGAAATTAACTGCAGATGAACGCAAATAGACACAGATAATGAATGAGTTACGCCGATCAATTCTCTCATCCACTTGATGAATCATAATTTTATCATAAGTCTTTGAAATCAACGTTTACCTGCGTCCATCTGCGGTTCTATTTCTTTTTTTAGATTGAACCACAAATCCCCGTCTTGGCTTCCTGCCTTTTCACTTAAGGCATGGGGTTGACCCCGCGCTTTTCGGTTGCTAGCTTCCGCGCCCCGCCATGAGCACTGCCCCAAATTATAAAGACACGCTGACCCTGCCGCAGACGAGTTTCCCAATGCGTGGGGACTTAGTCGAAAACGAGCCGAAGCGTTTGGAGATTTGGGAGAAAAGCGGACTTTATCACAAAATCACTGCCGCGCGTAAATCCGCTGGCGCACCTGATTTCATCCTCCACGACGGCCCACCTTTCGCCAACGGCGACGTGCACATGGGCACGGCTCTAAACAAGTTGTTGAAAGACATGGTGGTGAAATCCAAAACCATGGCCGGCTTCCACTCGCCCTTCGTTCCGGGTTGGGACTGCCACGGCCTGCCGATCGAATTCAAAGTCGTCAAACAAGCAGCCGGTCTTGAGCCCGGAGAAATCCGCCGACGCTGCACCGAGTTTGCATCCGGCTTCATCGATATCCAACGTGCCTCCTTCAAACGTCTCGGCGTTTTCGCGGATTGGCAAAATCCTTACCTCACGATGGATCCCGCGTATGAGGCAAACATCCTTCGCGTCTTCGCAAAACTCGTGGAGAACGGTTCGATCTACCAATCCAAGAAACCCGTTCAATGGTCTTACGGCGCACAAACCGCACTTGCCGAAGCAGAAGTCGAATACGCCGATAAAGTTTCTCCAGCAATCTTTGTGAAATTTCCCCTCAAAGGGAGCTCGGCCAGCCTGCCCGCATTATCCAATATCAAGGCCATCAACATGGTGATCTGGACGACCACTCCTTGGACCCTGCCAGCTAACCTCGGCATCGCATTACATCCAGAATTCACTTACGTGGTGGGTAAATTTTCCAATGGCGAAACAGAACAAACCTTCGTCATCGTCCGTGAACTCCTTGAAGCCTTCGCAGAGAAGACCGGTTACGCCCTGAAAGAAACGCTGTCCGAACTCAAAGGCAAAGAGCTTGAGGGCGCCGAGGCACAACATCCTTTCCTCGATCGCACTTCGAAAATCATCCTCGCGAATTTCGTCACCACAGAAACGGGAACTGGTGCGGTGCACGTCGCTCCAGGTCACGGTGCGGACGACTACGTTGCCGGACAACAAAATGGCTTGGAAGTTCTCTCGCCCGTCGATGACGAAGGCAACTTCACCGAAGAAGTCGGCCTCTCCGAACTCGTCGGCAAACACGTTTTTAAATCCAACGGACGCATCATCGAGATCCTCACCGAAAGCGGTCACCTGCTCGGCCAAGAGGAATACAAACACTCCTATCCACATTGCTGGCGTTCAAAAACTCCGATCATTTTCCGTGCCGTTGAGCAGTTCTTCATCTCGCTCGATACCCTTCGTGGTCAAGCGCTTGAAGAAATCGATAAGGCCAAATGGATGCCTGCGTGGGGCCGCAACCGGATCTACGGAACGGTCGAGTCTCGTCCCGATTGGTGTATCTCACGCCAACGCACATGGGGCGTTCCGCTTCCTGTATTCTTTGATGAAAACGGCGCAGCTGTTATCTCTGCTGAGCTCGCGAACAAAGTCGCCGACCTTGTCGAAAAAGAAGGCACCAATATTTGGTTCGAAACGTCCGATGCCGATCTCGCTGCGAAACTTGGCCTCCCAGCTGGACTCAAAAAAGGCAAAGACACGCTAGATGTTTGGATCGACTCCGGTTGCTCACATGCTGCCGTTTTAGATACACATCCAGAACTGCATTGCCCTGCGGATCTTTATCTCGAAGCTACTGACCAGCATCGCGGTTGGTTCCAAAGCTCGCTCATGCTTTCCACTGCCTATCGCGGTCACGCGCCTTACAAGAGCGTCATGACTCACGGCTTCGTGGTCGATAAAGACACAGGCAAAAAGACCTCAAAATCTGACGATCAGAAAAAAGGCAAGCCCACGGATGCCGCTCACTTTTATAATCAATACGGTGCAGACATCGTTCGCCTCTGGGCCTCCAGCGTCGATTGGCAAAACGAAGTTCCTTTCGGCGAAGACCTCTTCAAACAAGTCGCCGAACCTTATCGCCGCCTGCGCAATACTCTAAGGATTCTGTTAGGAAACTTGGATGGCTTCACTCCAGCAGCGGGAGCAGCTTACGAATACACCTTACTCGACAAGTGGATTCTTGAGCGCCTTCACGGAGTCACTACAGAATGCCTGAAGGCTTACGAAGCATTCGAATTCCGCAAGGTCTTTAACTCGATCAACCAATTCTGCACCACGGATCTTTCAGCCGTTTACATCGATGCATTGAAAGATCGCATGTATTGCGATGCCCCTGATTCACCGCGTCGCCTCGCTTCGCAAGCAGCGATGCACGAGATCTTTAGTAGCATCACTCGCCTACTAGCTCCGATTCTTGCCTACACTGCAGATGAAGCATGGGAACACGCGTCTTTCACAAACAGCACGGTCCATGAGCAAGATTTCCCCATTGCGAATCCAGCTCACGCACCAAGCCAAGTTAGCAAAGATGTAGAGCGCTTATTCCAAATCAAAGCCGCGATGCAAACCGCGATCGAAGCGAAGATCCAAGCCAAGGAGTTCACTCGTAATAACGAAGCTGCCATCGATCTCACACTTCCGGAAAGCGATGCTTCACTGATCGAAATGCTCAACAACCGCGACTTCGCCACCGAGTTCTTCATCATCGCAGAGCTCTCTGTGAAATCAGGTTCAGAACTTTCCGCAACCGCCCGCAAAACCGAGCTCCCACTCTGCCCTCGTTGCCGCAAGCACGAGCCAGTCCTCGCCTCCGGCCTATGCGGACGCTGTGATGAGGTGGTCGCATAGTTCTTATTTAGAGTTTAAAATTCATGACACTGCCCCGCTTACTCCTGTTCCTCACACTTCCGCTCTATATTCTAGATCAAGCGACGAAGGCTTGGACGGTCAGGCATTTTTCCGAACCTTCACCTGGAGGCTTTAGTTCGCATGACATGCCATGGATGATCATTCCGGATTGGTTCCATTGGATTCGCGTTCACAACCAAGGAGTCGCCTTCGGTTTAGGCAACGGCACGACATGGGCGCCTATTGTGTTTCTGCTGGTTCCTGTCATCGCGCTTGTCCTGATCCGATACTTTTGGAAAAAAGGCGCATTTGAGCATATCTTTTCCAAACTAGCGGTCGCGCTCCTGCTATGCGGAATTTTCGGAAATTTAACGGATCGCTTGTTGCAGGGTTTTCTCCTCGAACACACCAAAGACGGCAGCTTCTGGGAGCGCCTCTCACAAGGTTACGTGGTCGATTTTATCTCTGTGAGACTTCCCTTCTACGACAAAATCATCCCCGCGAGTGGTGGTTGGTGGCCAACCTTCAATGTCGCTGACTCCTGCATCTGCATCGCCGCGATCTTGCTGTTCCTCGGCGGATTGAAGGAAGAGCAGGCGAAGAAGAGATTTCCTGGTTCTTAGTTCCCTCTCGCCCCGCGCTTGTCGAGGCGATGTTTAGGCTCCCGCGCTTCTCGCTGAACCTAGAAATGCTTGGGGGAATAAGATTTTCAGCGACAAATCGACCTTTGCTGGGTTTATTAGGCTCAGATTAACGGTGAACGAATGACTGAACTTCTACTTGAGCCTGCCCGGAGATCCGGATGTGACGATTTACCAGCCGTTAGCGAGCTGCTGAAAACGTCTGCCCTGCGTCAGCGGTCCCCCATTGACGATCTCTTAGATGCCGCAGTCGTGGATGAGGAAAGTTATCTCCGCGAACTCGCTCATGAGCTTGATATCCCTTGGCTGGACAACATTTCCACGGAGGAAAACACGTTGCCCCTGCGCGAAGCATGCGGACCTCGGGTTGCTCTTAAACATCGCTTACTACCCGTTGCCATCGAGGGCGAGGGTGATGAAAAGAAGCTCATCCTTGCGACCTTCGATCCCTTCAATCTGGTCGCTCATCAAGCGGCAGCTCAAGAATTGTCCATCCCGTTTGAATGGAGGATGGCATCGCGGAAGCGGATTCACGAGGCGCTGCGTCGGCTTTACGGGGTGGGCGCGGATACGTTCGAACAAATTTTAGATGGCCGCGATTTAGATTATGATCAGCCCTCCGATTCCGAATACGAAGCAAACGTGATCGATGCGGATGAAGACGAGGAGGCCAGCGTAGTGAAATTCGTGAATCAGATCATCCGTGAGGCGCTCGACCAGCGCGCGACAGATATTCATGTGGAGCCGCTCGCGAACAATCTACGCATCCGCTACCGGATCGATGGCAGACTGCTGGAAATTGCGGTGCCGGAAAACATCAAAGCCCTACAAAGCTCGGTGATTGCGCGTTTGAAAATCATGGCACGTCTTGACATCGCCGAACGCCGCGTCCCACAGGACGGCCGTATCAACCTTCAGTTTGAAGGCGCCACGATCGACGTCCGGGTTGCCACCGTGCCAACGGTTGAAGGTGAAAGCGTTTCGCTCCGTCTCCTCAACCAAGAAAAGTTCAACCTCGCGAAGCTCGCCCTTGAGCCGTTTGTCCGAACCAAAATCGAGAGCCTGCTGCACCTTCCCAACGGAATCATTCTCATCACCGGTCCCACGGGCTCCGGTAAATCGACCAGTCTCTATTCCTTCCTCAGTGAGGTAAATAGCCCCGAGAAACGCATCGTGACGGTCGAAGATCCGGTGGAGAACAAACTTACTGGCGTCATGCAGATCGCGGTGAAATCCGAGATCGGCCTGACATTTGCCACGGCGCTGCGCTCCATTCTCCGTGCCGACCCGAACATCGTGATGATCGGGGAGATCCGAGATTTGGAAACCGCAGAAATCGCGATCCGCGCATCTCTAACAGGTCACCTCGTATTTTCCACTCTCCACACCAACGATGCGATGGGTGGTATTTCGCGATTGGTCGACATGGGAGTTGAGCCGTTCTTGGTTTCCGCCGCCGTCCGCGCCTTCCTCGCTCAGCGTCTTGTGCGCCGACTCTGCCCGCATTGCAAAGTGCCGCGTCAAATTTCCACTCAAGACATCATCGATCTGGAAATCCCGCGCGACATCGCCGGGCAAATCTACGCGCCAAAAGGTTGTGACCGCTGCCGCATGACTGGCTTCTCTGGCCGACTCGCCATTTACGAGGTCGTGATACTCACTCAAAAAATGCAGGAACTCGTCGCGCATTCCCGCCCGATTGCTGAAATGAAAAACCAAGCATTCCGCGACGGCTATGTGCCGATGCGGACCTACGGCTGGCACAAAGTCATGCAGGGTGAAACGACGATCGAAGAAGTTATTTCTGTAACGTCTCTGGAAATTGGTGGGATGGAATAATCATTTGTCATATGGCCTTCTTTTCTTACAAAGCTTTATCCACCAATGGCACCGTCGCAACCGGTGAGATTGAGGCATCGGATCGCACAGAAGCGATGCGAGTCTTGGACAAGCGTGGCCTGCAGCCGGTTACGATCAAAGAAGCGTCCAAAGCTGCATCAAAAAAAGTAGCCACGAAACCAAAGCGAAAAGAATATGTCGGCGATAAGGCGGAAGTTTCCGATGACGGCACAATTAAACTGAAACGTTCAGAGATCATTCTCTTTACCGAAGAACTGTCGGACATGCTCGGTGCAGGTTTACAATTAGAACCCGCACTCAAATCGATGGAGAATCGACAGGAGTTAGGCAGCCTGAAAGAAGTATCTCGACGCATTCGAGATATTGTTAGAGACGGGGTGAACTTCTCGGTCGCTCTGAAAAAAGTCAGCCCAAGTTTCGGACCATTGTACAGTTCACTCGCCGCAGCGGGTGAAGCTTCAGGAGCTTTAGATACGATTTTAAAACGCCAAGCTTACTACCTGAAAACGCTTTCCGAACTACAGAGCAAACTCATTCTCGCATTGATCTATCCATCGTTCCTAGTTCTTATGGGACTCGGAGTCGGGGTCGTGTTTGTGACCATGCTCATTCCTCAACTCTCAGAACTCATCAAAAACACGCCGGGCGGGAAACTCCCATGGGCAATCAATGGGATGATGGTCATCGCTGATTTCATCAAAGCTTGGTGGTTGATCATTCTGCTCGTGGGGGTTGGCGGTTCCTTGTTTTTCAAAGCCTGGAAAGATAACGAAGAGAACCGCCCAAAATGGGATGAGATGAAACTGAAAATTCCATTGATCGGCGCGGTCATCGCTTCACGGTTTTACGTTCAGTTTCTTGAAACCATGGCGAACTTGGTCGGCAATGGCCTGCCGCTTCTGCGTGCGTTGGAACTCTCACGCGATGCCACCCAGAACCTTGCGATACGTAGCGAGCTCAATAAAGTGATCGATCAGGTCGGCGATGGCCGGGCATTTTCGAAAGCCATGATACGAACTGATTCATTTCCTCCGCTGTTGATTGACATGATCGCTGTAGGAGAGCAGACGGGTAAAATCGACATCTCCCTGCGCCGTGCTGCGGAGCGCTATGACAAAGAACTCAACAAAGATCTCCAACGGGTCATGGCGCTCATCATGCCATCGGTTCTCATCTTTATGGCCATACTCATCGGCACCTTCGCATACCTGATGATGACCGCGATCTTCCAGACAATCTCGAACTTGAGGTAGATCAGGATCTTACGCCGCAGGCTTTGGACTGCTGCGGTGATCCGCAGCCCTTGAGTTGATGATGTAAAAAAGAGTTATCCGGATTCCCCTAACGCTCCGATAATTGGCGCTCATCATGCCATCGGTTCTCATCTTTATGGTAATACTCATCGGCACTTTCGCATACTTGATGATGACCGCGATCTTCCAGACAATCTCGAAATTGAGGTAGATCAGGATCTTACGCCGCAGGCTCTAGACTGCTGCGGTCATCCGCAGCCCTTGAGTTGATGGTGAGAAACGGAAAAACGGGTTGTTACCTAACGCTCCGATAATTGGCGCTCACCCTCAGAGCTGGGAATGATCCCAGCAGTCCAGAGCCTGCGGCGCTTTGTGCAAAAAAAGGGAGGCATTGCTGCCTCCCTTGATGAATTTAAATGATTTACTGTGCGTTACGCCAATGCTGATTTGGCGAGATGTGAGAACTGCCGCATGAGGGCGCGGGTCTCGTCTTGCCAAGTTTGAATGGCGTCACGGGAAAGCTGCATGCGATCAGCAACGGCTTGCTCTAGCTCACGATAGTTTGCGCAAAGTTTTTCGTAAAGTTGGGTGAGCATTTCCGCGGTGCTTTGGCAGTAAACCGGAGCAGCTTGGAGCTGGGCGAGTTGAGTTTCAGCAACGCGGCGGGCTTCGCCCATTTCTGCGAGGAGAATTTTACTATCCGGCACGCGGCGCAGTCCTTCGACGAGGCCGAGTTTTGAAAGAGTCCAGATCGTCCATTTTGATGGATCCCACTGCCATGATTTCACGCCGTTGCGGTAGTCGTGTTGGAACTCATGGTGGTAGTTGTGGTAACCTTCGCCAAAAGTCAGAAGTGCCATGATCGCGCTGTCGCGGGCGGAGTGCTTGGTGGAGTATGGTTGTTTGCCGACGGTGTGGCATAGAGAGTTGATGAAAAAAGTGCAATGCTGGGCGATCACGATACGGGTTACTCCAGCGATGAGGAAGCCGCCAAGGGCGCCCTGCATAGGATCCAGACCCATCATGAAGTTGTAGCCGTAACCGAGGGCTGAAGGAACGATCAACCCGATCACAAGGCCGATCCAATGCGTGTGTTTGTGCTGCCACATGACGAGTTTGTCTTTGCGGAGGTCGGCGACGTTGTCCACTGGAGGCTCAGGATTGAGTTTGAACAAAAGCCAGCCGATGTGCGCCCAGAAGAAACCTTTCGAAATGTCGTAGGGATCTTCGTCGTGGTCGACGTGTTTGTGGTGGCGGCGATGGTCGGAGGACCAGTTCAAGCAGGAGTTTTCAAAGGCGCAGGCGCCGAAAAGCAGAGTAAAGAATTTCACCGGAGTCTTCGCTTTGAACGAAAGATGAGAGAAAAGACGGTGATAACCGACAGTAATGCTCATCATCGTCGCGCAGAGGTAGAAGAAGAACATGCTGAACTGGAACCAATCGATCCCGAAATGGTAGAGATAGATTGGCGCGCCAATGAGTGCGATGAGTGCGGTGCCAATGAGGAAGCTGGAGGTAATCCAGTTCACACGGTCAAAAGGAATGCGAAACATAATATTTTTAAGTTTTGGTTATCGGCGGGGTGGGGGTTTGAAAAGTTGCCCTCCCAATTGAATCTCCAGATAGCCCATAATTACCTCACGCGCAAGGAACGATTTTTTTGCAAAAAACTCCCCAAATATTGAGGTTTCCTTATGGATAAGAGGAATTCGGCCGCTATGAGGGGAAATCTAGCGTGGATGAAGAAATGAAGAGTTTTACCCACGAATAACGCGAATACCCCATGAGCGATAGCGAATTATTACGCTCAGCGAAGCCAGGCTGTTTAGCCGGAGTATACTTAGGCAATGGGCACGAATAAGAGTGGTTTTTTAATCTCAAAAATTCGTGTTATTCGTGAAATTCGTGGTTTAACTTCTGTCTTTAAAGCATGGATGACTTCCGGAAAAATCTCTTAGTTCTCGCCTCGGCAGGCTCAGGTAAAACCTTTTGCCTGAGTGACCGCATCATCGCGCTGGCAGCGATGGGGGTTCCTCCGGAGAAAATTGTTGCTCTCACGTTCACTCGCAAAGCCGCGGGTGAGTTCGCCGATGCGATTCTCAAAAAGCTGGCCGATGCCGCCAGTGATGCCAAGAGCGGCCGCGAGCTATCGGAGCGGATCTCTGCCGGAAACGTCGATTTCGTGGAGCTTTTGGAGAAATTAGTAACCAGCCTACCGAAGTTAACGCTTGGGACGATGGATAAGTTTTTCGCGCGAATTGTGAAAAGCTTCCAATACGAACTAGGAATCACAGGTGGAAAGTTCGAACTGCTCGAAGGTGAGGTCGCGATCACCGCTCAAGATGAGCTGATGGAAAACCTCTTGGACGGAGGATTGGATGCCGCGTTCGAAGAGGAATTCGTAGAAATTTTCCGACGCGCCACCGCAGGCAAAGAGAGCTCTTTGGTGCTGGAGGATTTAAGAAAATTCATCGCTAACTGGCACTCAATCTACGACTCCGAAAGCGAACTCAGGTGGGGGCCCGCCACGCTTTCTCCTCACGAGATCGGCGACTGGGACAAAGAGAAGATGGGGTTGATCGAATCGATCCGCCGCGATTGGCCGAATGTGGTGCTGACCGACAAGCGCCAACAAGCTGCATTCGAGAGTATGATGAACTCTTTCATGCTACACACCATCGGCAGCGGCTCATTTGAAAAGGCGACGAGTCTTTTAAAAAACACCATGGAAGCAGTCAGCGATTCTGAGGGCGCTATTGAAACTTCGTTTCAGAAGCCGTTAACGATCACGGGAATCGCCGCGCAGAATTTACGAAAACTCATCACTTTGGCCGCGCAATGCGAATTCGCAGCCGCGCTTTCACGAACCCGTGGAATCCATCAGGTCATTCGTTCTTACGACGCATTAATGGAACGCGAGCTGCGCAGCAAAGGTAGACTGGGATTCGATGACGTGAAGCGCTTGATGGGAGCTTGGATCAAAAACGAAGACGCGCGACTCAGGCGTGAAGCGATCGATTACCGACTCGATGCGACTTACCAGCACTGGTTGTTAGATGAATTTCAAGATACCAGTAATGATGAATGGAACGGCCTAGAGCCATGGATCGATGAAGCACTCACGGATCAGGAATCCAGCGTGTTTGTCGTCGGCGATAAGAAGCAGGCAATTTACGCATGGCGCGGCGGCGAGGTTGGGCTGTTTGATCAACTGATCGAGAAATATCGTGGAGAAAAAGATAATCCCTTAGCGCTAAAGATTGATACCATGGCGGAGTCATGGCGTTCCTGTCCTGAAGTGCTTGAGTTGGTCAACCAAGTTTGTGGTGATGCAACCACGATGAAGGAGCTTTTCGGCGACGCAGCAGCAAACTGGAACAGCGGCTGGGGAAAACATGTTTCTGCGGAACCATTATCCACTCCGAAAAAGGCCGGACACACCCGTGTCGAGATCGTTGACGAGGAAGAGCTCACGGAACGCGTCGTTTCCCAACTCAAACAACTCGGAATAGGAACCAAAGAACTTTCCTGCGGGATATTGGTTTCTAAAAACGATGAGGTGCGAAAATGGGCGGACGCCCTCCGCGAAGAAGGGTTTCAGGTTGTTGAAGAAGGGGTGCGAGAGCCGGGTCGAGATCATCAGGTTGGCGTGATGATTTGGCAGTTGCTACGTTGGTCGGTCGATCCATCGGATACGTTTGCAAAACAAGTGGTCATCATGTCACCACTCGGTGAGCTTTTCACGCATCGCTATGGCAAGAATTACCAAGTTACTTGGGAGGCATTGGGCGCGAGGTTCTCTGAAATCGGTTTTTGCGAAACGATACGCGAGTTATTAGAACCGATGTCCCAAACATGGGGCGCGTTCGGGAAGCGTCGGTTCGAAGATGTTTTACAAGCGCTCAAAGATCTCGATGACCAAGGTGTGGTGCTGGTAAAGGATGCAGCGGAATGGGTAGGACGAATGAAAATTTCACAAAGCCCGGGTGTTGCCGCGGTTCAGGTGATGACCATCCATAAGTCGAAAGGCTTGGGTTTCGATGTTGTTATTTTACCAAGTGTGAGCGACGAAAAAATTCCGTCGTTCGCGCATTACAACATCATAAAAGCGGATGATTGGGTCTCAAATGCCCCGGCTTCATGGATTAGGAAAGCACTTCCAAAATTACGCCAGGCGGAAGAAGCGTGGACGAACCGACAAACCTACGAATCATTCTGTAAGTTTTACGTCGCACTCACCCGTGCGAAGCGTGGGCTTTATATCTATGTGAATCCCCCATCGAAAAGTTCTGAGTTAACCAAACCAAGTTTGGGAAATTGGTTGCTCACTAGTTTAGGCATGGGACGAGAGGTCGGAGAATTTTTTGAAAAGGGCTCTGATGACTGGCACGCAGCCATCACGCATCGTGAAGTTGAAAAGTCGGCGCCCATCCCAAGCATTTCTGCTGCGACCCCAAAACGTGCTCGCACCACTCCAAGCAGCGGCAAAAAAGTCGTGATCAGCGGAATGGGCAACGCAGCCGCCCGACGCAAGGGTATCACGATGCATCGCGCTTTCGAAAAAATCGGATGGCTAGATGATGCAGATCTGTTAGAATTTTCTCCGGATATTTCAGAGGAGATGGCCGATATTTTCACCACTCCAGAAATCCGCGACCTGCTTTCGCTCAACGGTAAATCCATCGCTCTCTACCGCGAGCAACGCATTGAAGCGGTGCTAAATGACAAATGGATGAGCGGAGTCATCGATCGACTCCATGTCCACGCCGATGAATCTCTAGTGGAAATCATCGATTTCAAAACGGATCGCGTGGTCAACGCCGCAGAGCTCAAAGAACGCTACGCCACACAAATGGAATCCTACCGTAATGCGGTCAGTCGGATTTATCCAAAAGCAGAGATCTGCTGCGTGATCGTTTCGACGGTTTTGAAACAGGTGGTGCGGTAGACTGGAAACTGAGTCGATAGGTCTCGTTCAGGCTTTTTCTAACAGGAGGGGGGAGATTAAGGAGGCGCCATCGCCGAGGGCGCCGCGCCCTTCGACAAGCTCAGTACATACGAAGCGTAACGTATTCGATTCTCCAATGAAACATCTCATTCTTCCACATTCCATGCGGGGCCTTACCCCGACTTGTCGGGGCTACCAAATTTTGATTTATGAAACTCAGATCAATGCTGATACTTGCGCTTGAAGCGAAGTGCGGCGGATTGCTTGGAGATGATCCCTTGGAGGTAAGCGACTTCTTCTGCATCCATGCTGTGATCGATGGTTTGGAGTTTTTCCTCAGCGCGTTTGATGGCCTCCTCGGTGGCGTGCTCGTCGATTTCAGATTCGCCCAGAGCCATGTCGGTCAAGACGACCGCCTTGTCGTGACCGATTTCGGCAAAGCCGGAACCGATCGCCAAAGTGATAATTTGCCCTTCAAAAAGGTAACGAAGCTCACCAGCTTGGAGGGCTGTGACTAAGCCGGCGTGGCTTGGCAAAATCCCCATCTCTCCATCTGCTCCTGGCAGATAGACGTTTTCGACGGTGTCAGAGAAAATCTTTTTCTCAGGTGTGACGATTTCGAGATGAAGGGACATGGTGGTAAAGGCTGAAAATCTAAAACGCTAAAAACTGAAACGGGATTAGTCGCGGGAGACGGTGTCGATTCCGGCTTTCATGTAGAAGTTACCTTCGGAAACATCGTCCCATTTGCCGTCGAGGATTTCTCCGAAACCTTTTACGGTGTCTTCGAGAGAAACGAGGGCGCCGGGAACGTTGGTGAAGATCTCTGCAACGTGGAAAGGCTGGGTGAGGAAACGCTGGATCTTACGAGCGCGGAAAACGGTCATCTTATCATCGTCGTTAAGCTCGTCCATACCTAGAATCGCGATGATGTCCTGAAGGTCTTTGTAACGCTGAAGCACGAGCTGAACGCCACGAGCGACTTTGTAATGCTCTTCGCCTACGACTTCTGGAGCAAGTGCTTTGGAAGTGGATGCGAGAGGGTCAACCGCTGGGAAGAGCGCTTGTTCTGCGAGCGTACGCTCAAGAACCACCGTTGCGTCAAGGTGAGCGAAGGTGTTAGCAGGCGCCGGGTCGGTAAGGTCATCCGCAGGGACGTAAACCGCTTGAATCGATGTGATCGATCCTTTGTTGGTGGAAGTGATACGCTCTTGGAGAACGGACATTTCCTCCGAGAGAGGTGGTTGGTAACCCACAGCGGAAGGAGTCCGGCCGAGAAGCGCGGAAACTTCAGAACCTGCTTGGGAGAAACGGAAGATGTTATCGACGAACAGAAGAACGTCTTGGCCTTCTTCGTCACGGAAGTATTCCGCCATGGTGAGTGCGGAAAGCGCGACGCGGAGACGAGCACCTGGAGGCTCGTTCATCTGGCCATAGCAAAGAGCCACTTTGGAACCTTCAGCGGCGAGCACTGGGTTACCTTTGGCATCGAGTTTTGGATGACCTTTTTCGTCCTTCTCCGTGGCGATAACGCCGGACTCGATCATTTCCCAATAAAGGTCGTTACCTTCACGGGTCCGTTCACCCACACCAGCGAAGACGGAGAAACCACCGTGTGCTTTCGCGATGTTGTTAATGAGCTCCATGATAACCACGGTTTTACCCACACCTGCACCACCGAACATGCCGCCTTTACCACCCTTGAGCAGCGGGCAGATGAGGTCGATGACTTTGATGCCGGTCACGAGAACTTCGGTCGCAGCGGATTGATCTGTTAAGGAAGGAGCTGGACGATGGATCGGGGAACGATGGCTGTCATCGGCAAGTGGCACGTTTTCGTCTACGAGGTCACCAGTGACGTTAAAGATACGGCCGAGAACTTGTTTGCCGACAGGAACCGCGATGGCTTTACCGGTATCGGCAAGGCTCATGCCGCGCTTGAGACCGTCCGTGGTGGACATCGCAACTGCGCGCACCCAGCCGTCTCCAAGGTGCTGTTGAACTTCGAGAACCAGCTTGGTATCGACACCATTGAGAACGTATTTGATCTCAAGTGCGTTGTAGATTTCCGGCAGTTTGCTGGCTTTGGAGAAATCAGCGTCGATGACGGCGCCGATGATTTGGACGATGGTTCCTTGGTTGCTCATTAGGAGGTTGCTAGTTTGAAGTTTTCAGTGTTCAGGGAAGAGATGTTGTGTGGCGCCAGTTTTGTTTTCGGTATTTTCTGAACACTGAAAACTAGTAACTGGCAAACTTGGTGTTATTCCATCGCCTTCATGGCGGTGGTGATTTCGAGGAGCTCGGCGGTGATCGCGCCTTGGCGGACCTTGTTGTATTCGAGGGTGAGTTCCTTGATGAATTTCTTGGCGTTATCTGTAGCGGCTTTCATCGCTACCATACGAGCGGAGTGCTCAGTGGCGCGGGATTCGAGAAGCGCCTGATAGACTTGGAAATTGACGTAAAGCGGAAGGATCGATGCGAGAACTTCCTCTGCAGAAGGTTCAAAAAGAGAATCTGCGCTGCTTCCCTCGATGGAACCTGAATCGTCCGATTGCTGCGGTGGCAGTACGGGCAGAAGTTGTTTGACCTCAGGAACTTGAGTCAAGGTGTTCACGAAGCGGGTGTAGACGATGGAAACTTTATCGTAATTCCCCTCGGTGAATTGTTTGGTCAGGAGAGCTGCGATTGCGCGAGCATCTGCAAACGGAACCGGATCTTTAACCGAGTAATCGGCGAGGATTTTTTTGCCAAGTTTCTCCAGCATGATGCGGAGTTTACGACCGACCGTAACATAGTCAGCGGTGTCGGAAGTTTCGGCGCGGAGTTTTTTGGCAAGGTTGGTGTTGAGAGGTCCACAGAGCCCTTTGTCGGTGGAAACCACCAGAACGAGCTCACGGTTACCTTCGCGGACTTCAAGGAGCGGATGTGAGACCTCATCCGTGAAGTTTGTGGAAATGTCACTCAAGACGGCGTTAAGCTGGGATGAATAATCGCGACCCGCCATGGCTTGGTCTTGAGCTTTTTTCATCTTCGCGGCCGCAACGAGCTGCATCGCCCGGGTGATCTGGGCGGTGTTCTTGACCGATTTAATTCGGCGGCGGATGTCTCGGAGGTTGGCCATAAAAAGCGTGGAGCTAGGAGCTTAGAGAAAAGAGTTTATTTCCAGGACTTCTTGAAGTCGTCGATGGCTTGTTTGACGGTGTCGACCATGGCGGCATCTTTCTTGAGATCTGGTTTTTCGTTACGGATCTTGTCGAGGATGTCGCCTTTGCGAGTGTTGAAAAACTCGCCCATGGCGTCTTGGCAACGACCGATGTCTTTCACTGCCACGTCGTCGAAGTAACCGTTCTGCATCGCGAAGAGGTAGATCGACTCCATCTCCATCGCGAGCGGGGAGTATTGGTTTTGCTTGAAGAGCTCAACAATACGAGCACCACGCTCAAGTTTTCTCTTGGTCTGCGCATCGAGGTCGGAACCGAACTGAGCGAAGGCTTGAAGCTCGCGGTATTGGGCGAGGTCGAGCTTGGTGGTTCCTGCAACCGATTTGATAGTCTTGGTTTGCGCGGCGGATCCAACGCGGGAAACCGAGAGGCCTACCGAGATCGCGGGGCGGATACCTTGGTAGAAAAGGTCGGTTTCAAGATAGATCTGGCCATCGGTGATCGAGATCACGTTGGTCGGGATGTATGCGGAAACGTCACCTGCTTGGGTTTCGATGATAGGCAGAGCGGTAAGTGAACCGCCGCCGGCTGCATCGGTAAGACGAGCAGAACGCTCGAGAAGGCGGGAGTGGAGGTAGAAAACGTCACCCGGATAAGCCTCACGACCGGATGGGCGGCGAAGGATGAGGGAAACTTGGCGATATGCCACAGCGTGTTTGGAAAGGTCATCGAACACGATCAAGCAGTCCTTACCTTGATCCATGAGATATTCAGCAATCGAGCAACCCGCATATGGAGCGAGGAACTGCATGGCAGCCGCATCGGAAGCGGAGGCGGAAACGATGGTGGTGTATTCCATCGCGCCGGCGTCTTCGAGGATTTTCTGGATACGAGCGACGTTGGAGAGTTTCTGACCGATGGCAACGTAGATACAAAACATCGGCTTGTAGTTCTGCAGCTTGCCTTGCTCAGCAGCTTTGTTTTGCTGGGCTTGAGAAATGATGGTGTCCACAGCGATGGTGGTTTTACCGGTTGCACGGTCACCGATGATCAACTCGCGCTGACCGCGGCCGATTGGCACCATGGCATCGATCGCCATGATTCCAGTTTGAACTGGAACGGAAACGGATTTCCGTTTGATGATACCCGGAGCGATTTTCTCCATCGGGTATTGAGCAGACGCAACGATGTCGCCTTTGCCGTCGATCGGAGCGCCGAGTGCGTTGACCACACGACCGAGAAGAGCTTCACCAACAGGGATAGAAAGGAGTTTGCCGGAGGTGCGGCAAGTTGCTCCTTGGGTCACAGCTGCGTAGTCACCAAGTAGAACGACGCCGACTTCGCTTTCCTCAAGGTTGAGTGCCATGCCGGTCACGCCGCCGTCGAACTCAATCATTTCATTGAGCATGACGTCGGAAAGGCCTTCGACGATGGCGACGCCGTCACCGACTTTACGGACGGTGCCGGTATTGGTTTTCTCAACGCTCGAGCTGATGCCGGCGATTTGTTTTTCGATGTCCTGGAGGATGCTGCTCATAAGATAAGGGTGAGGAGTGAGTAGTGAATGTTGGAAGAAGGGAAATTAAAACGCTTTGGAGAGGCGATCGATGCGACCTTGAACGGAGCCGTCCAAGACGTCGTCGCCGACCTTGATGCGTAGGCCGCCGAGGAGCTCGGGGTTGATTTTGTATTCGATGGTGAGTTTGTTGCCATGGTCTTTAGCAAGACCGTCTTCAACTTTCTGGCGTTCTGCCGGGCTGAGTTCGATTGCGCTTTCGACGACGACAGAGCGACGGGCTTCTTCAAGACGCACTAAGCGCTGAATGGAAGCTAGGATCGCACGGAAATCGCGCGGCTGGGCGGCGATGAGTTTGGAAACCAGATCACGCAGCTTGTTATCATCAAGCTGGCCGTTCACTTGACACAAGCCGAAGAGGCGGCGAGCGGTGGCAGCGGCGATTTTGGAGATTTTCATCGTTATCTGGTTAGGAAAGAAATCGAGGGATTAGTTACCGACTTTGGTGAGCGCCTCTTCGTTGATGCGGCTTTGATCGGCAGCGGTGAGCACTTTACCCGTGACTTGTGTGGTGGTGCTTGCGACCAAGCGACCGAATTCACGCTTCAGTTCGGCGGAGATGCGCTCACGGTCTGCGTTTGCAGCGGCTTCTGCCTTCGTGAGGATTTGTTGAGCTTGCGCGATGGCCTCTTGAGATTTTTGCTCGGTGAAAGCTGCTGCACCTTCTTTAGCTTCGGTGATCAAACGGACGGCGTCTTCGTTTGCCTTAGCAATTGCCGCAGCGGTGGTGGCTTCGGACTCTGCGAGTTGTTTCTCGATACGCTTGAGCTTTTCTTCACCCGCGACAATGCGCTCACGACGTTGCTCGAGCATTTGCTGAATCGGCCCGAACGCGAATTTTTTGAGAACAAAGATGACCAAGAAGAAATTGACAACCTGTGCGGCAAAAAACGCACCGTGAAGTCCGAATGTCTTCGAAAGAGCCTCAAGGGCGTTCGGGTGCTCGGCTGCTGCTGCAAGGAAGGTCATCATGGCTGGTAAG
>CAWUUP010000018.1:0-3146 GCA_963925255.1 uncultured Luteolibacter sp. | reverse complement strand
ATGCTTGCTGGATCGATGGGTTGACTGAAAGTCAGCTCAAAACCTTTCGGCAATGCCTTAATTTTTTCTAACTGGGCATAGGGCTTACCATTCCATTTAATGCGAGTAATCCCATTTCCTCCAGCCCATGAAAGTTGGGTTTTACCAACATAGATTGAACCATCCTTCCCGAAAGCCGTGCGGTTGCTTCCGATTCCCAAAGGTGACTTATCGAACATTGTCACGAGGCCTGTTTGAAAAACTCCATCAACCTCATCATCGAGCACACGGATCATGGTCGGCTGATTCATTTCACCAATCAACGTTTGACCCGAAATACCTTTAGGGACGGCACCTTCAGGCAATACAACCGGCCATGTGGGAGAGTTTGCTAACTCACCTTGTGGAAAATATCCTGCTGCAGGTTGTTGCATTTTGTTCAACTCAGGAACTGGAACTTTCAGTGGAATCCTTCCATCCCAATCTTTTTTCCAGACAAGCGATGCGGGATGCCCGTAGAAACCATCTTTTTTGATATCGTAGAGTGGGCTGGTTGGACGCCAGTCACCTTGGTTATCTGTGATGAGAAGCCTGCCTGCTGCATCGAATCCAATTCCATTCGGGGAACGCAATCCACTAGCATAAGGCTCCATCTTTTTACCGTCTGGTGAAAGTTTCAAAACCCAACCACGCCAATTCACACGTGAATACATACGGCCAGCTTTGTCTTTGTTTTCCCCCCACGTTTTTGGATCAGACATCCCTTCACGATCGACATCTCCAATCTTAGAAAACTCACCACGGATTTCTTTGGCCATTGGCGCACCGTTTGAAGCAATACCAAGCGCGATGTAGAGATTTCCATCAGCATCTTTTGCCGGTCCGTAAGCAAACTCGTGGTAGTTTCCTGACAAACCGAAATCATCAAACACGGTTTCATATTCGTCAGCGGATCCATCACCATCGGTATCTTTCAATCGAGTGAGCTCTGCGCGTTGCATAACCAAAATGCTTCCGTCCTTTTCAGCAAGCATGCCGAGTGGCTCCTGCAATCCACTGGCGAAAAGCGACCATGATTGATCAGCTGGATTATAAAGCATCACTTCGCCACGGTGAAACGCCACGGCGATACGTCCATCTGGCATGGTATCCATCGCTCCAACTTGAGGATCAATCCCGGTTGGGTTTGGGATGGCATCGAAGCTGAAATAATCCGTCCATGCGGACGCAACAGTGCAGAGAGATAGGATCGAACAAAAAATACGGAGTTTCATTTTTAAGAAAAGTTAATATGGGAGATCCTTACCGGAGAGCCGAGTCTCCGACCGGCTTCAGAGTTTATTTGAAAGTAAAGTTAACCGTGAACGCCGCTGCATCAGCCCCTTTGAGCGTGAGCGTGGAACCAGACCAAGTCCCCTTGTCACTCGTGTAATCGATATTTTGATCTGTTGGGAAATTTAAAACTACAGGAACAGCTGGAGTCGGGTTCATGGTGAAACTACGATTAAATCCCCCTGCATTTGCTAAAGCTGAAAAACTCTCCGTTATTTGGCGATCACCGAGTTGGTATTTGAAAACCGGCAGTCCTTTTTCGATCCGGTAACCTGAAAATTTTGGTTCACCTGCATTCGTAAATAGCGACTTAGCTTCAACGTAGCGGATATTTCCTAGCACATTGGCAATACTACTACCATTTCCCTGCCAGTAAGGATAACCATCGATAAAGCCACCGCTCCATGAGTAACGAAGTCTGCACTCACCGGCATCCCAGCAAAGTGATATGGTTTGATCCAATGCCACAGCAATCGCCGCCGGCCCGGCATCTGGCATGAAAATCCGCTGGATCTGTGGACGCTTGGTTTGAACTGGGGAAGTCAGGTAAGGATCCCCTTTTTTCACTTCTTTCACTTTCACTCCATCCGCCACCTTCATGATGTGTGTATAAATTTCACGCAGCCCATCTTCACCGACGTGAACCATGGATGGCATTTCGATGACATTAGGACGCTTCTTGCCCGGCTTGTTGCACCACTTTAAAAAATCGTCAGGCTTACCGTTATATATTCCTCGGATTTCTGCCAGAGATGGCCCCACGACCATCTGATCGAGCATGTGACATGCCGAACAGTTTGTTGTGAATAACTGATCTGCATCAGGTTCCTCCGCGAAGCCAAGAGTCGTTAAAGATAGAAAGGCAAAGAAAAATTTCATGTGGGATTTCTAGAAGATGGCAATAGATATTGTCATATAACGCAATTTCCAAGGGGGATTTTTCAAGTCAGAGCAAATATTGATCTTTTCCACCTGCTTGTCCACGCTAGCGATGCCAGATGACCTCTGCCCATGAAAACCCTCTCTCAATATGACTCGCAGAAATCCTCTCTGGTGGCATGGCCCAACCTGATCGGCCTGGATTCTCCCATCGTTGCAGTTTGCTGGCAGGCTATGTTCGCTAAAATAGCAGGTATCGAGCTACCTTGGTTCATAAGTCTCATTTTAGGACTCAGCACCTGGTGCATCTATCTCGCCGATCGCATCACTGATGTATTGAGAAATCCGCAACATGCCGCGACCTCAAGACATTGCTTTACCCGACGTCACATACACAAACTAATCGCCCTCTTATTGTTCATTTCGATCTGTAATCTCTTCCTCATCACCCAATACCTCCCGAATAACCTAATCATTTACGGATGCGCGACTTTGGGACTGATTGGGATCTATTATCTCATTCGACTCACCAAGCTAAAAAATGTGATCACCTTAATCCCTCGAGAAGTGATCTGCGGCATGCTCTTTGCACTAGGCTGTGCCATAGCACCATATGCTTACTCCAAAACTCCATGGATCGATACTCCCGAAATCTTTCTACCAGTCATCCTGTTTGGAGTCGATTGCTCAGCTAGCTGTATTCTTATATCGATCTGGGAAAAAGAAGCCGACGCTGAAGCTTCTGATCTATCTATTGTCACCACTCATACAAACTTCATTCCGTATCTAACATCAATACTCACTTGCTTAGCATTCATATCATCGACACTCGCCTGCTTTTTCTACTGGCAAGCGTTTCTAGCCGTGGCGCTCTCCGCCATTTTACTGAAACTTGCTCTCCATTACCAAGACCGCATCGCTCCCATTCATCTCCGAGTTCTAGCAGATGCCGTCCT
>CAWUUP010000017.1:0-12011 GCA_963925255.1 uncultured Luteolibacter sp. | reverse complement strand
CCGGTCTACCTCTGCAGTGATTTCGTTATCCTGCATGAAAAAGCCTTGCTGAATGCCGTTCACTCGCACCCAGTCAAGGAAGGCAATCATATCCGGTTGTTGAGCCAAAACTACAGTTGAAATCTGGCCATTTTCAGAAACCGGAATGAACTCGACAGAATTTCTCGGACGTTTGGAAAATCTCAGGAACTCATTCCAGATTTCTCTCGGGATGTAGCGCGAGGTGACGTGCTTATGTCCAACCGGCAGGTAAGTTAAGCCATGATGATCTTGCCATTTTTCTCCGGCTTTTGGCGGCGAGAAATTTTGTAACTCCCGATAGATCAACATTGGTTCTGTAGCAGAATCTGGCGTGACGGTTTCCGAGATCACGATGTTTTTGTATCCATTCTTACGGATGACGTAATCGACCTGATTCCCAACCATGGCGCGAAGAGTTCCAATAGAGGACGGCGTGCTTCCGAGCCATTCACCATCTGGGTTATAAACTTCAGCCCCTTCTGGTGTGGTTACGATGCGAATCAATCTCTCCGTAATGACCGGTTTTATTGGCTCTAAATCATTCCATGGCAACCAATCACTATCTTTAAATACATGCCATGAAGTCCAACCAGCGAAGCCTAAAAGTATGAAAGTGGTCGCCCAAATGGAAAGCCCGGGATGCCGCCTGCGCGTGCCGCGCTGCAAGCAATGAAGAGCTTCGGCAAGTTCACCTGCGGTGGAGATATTACGTTTACTGATCCTAGGATCACAGACATCGCAGATGATTTTATTCAGTTCTAGCCAACGTTTACGCTCCAGCCCGGTGGGTAGCTCATCTGGAAGTTCTGGGAAATCTAAGCGGTCTTTTCCGGTGGCGATTTCGTATAGCACTTTACCCAACGAATAGATATCGGCTTGCGCCGAGCCCGGACCTTCGGGAGGAACGAATCCCTCAGTCCCGACAAACGTTCTTTGATCGCGTGCGGCAACTAGGCCAATGTCCGCGAGCTTGGCTTTACCGTTCACGAAAATGACATTCGATGGCTTGACATCGCGGTGAGCTAATCCGTTTTGATGAAGATGATTCAGCGCTTCTGCGAGACGTAAGCCAACATCGATGCAGACTGAGGTGTCCCAGCGGACGCTGACTTTTCCATCGGGTCGCAAGGTGCGCGCTTCATACTCGATGGGATTGATGTCTTGCCCGGCATTCACGTCATCGCCCAACTCCATGACGTAGTAATAAAATGAACCCGTATCCGGACTGCGGCCAACGTGGAGAATGTTGACGAGAGCAGGATGATCGCGGGAGATCGGTTCGTATTTCAGGATGCCTTCGAATTCGCGTTCAAACGTTCTTTCGTCATCGAAATCTTCACGCCAAACCACTTTGACCGCGCGCAGAGCACCCGTAACACCACGTGCCATCCAAACTTCACCGTAAGCACCGCCACCTATTTTTCGTAGGACGTCGTGATCGGGTATGCTCGGATGGCTGCGTAAGGGTGCTCGCATAACTCACTCAGTCTCTTCTTCGAGTTTTGCTAGCTCTTTCTTGAGAACTGAACCCACGCGGTGTTTCGCCAAATAAACCTGTGCCATGCTGACATTCAGCTTTTGCTGAACCTTGTCTGCATCCCATTGGCGGATGACATAGTAGTCAAAAATCTGATACTGCTTGGGAGATACTTGCGCTTTAACACGCGATAAAGCGGCATCGGCGATGCCTTTTTTCCATTCAACATCCCAAAGACGCTCCAAAACATCGCCATTAGGATCTTCCACCCGATCGATTACGGCAGTTTTTCGATCATCTGCCCATTCGCCTTCGATCATTGCGGTGTCTTTTTTGCGTTTTCGAAATTGATCGTTGATCCGCCAACGCGTCATATTCATCAGCCATGTTTTGAATGAACCTTGTTCGGGATCGTAGAGTTTTTTCTTACTTTGTTTAGCAATGGACAGGATGGTTTCTTGGACGCAGTCAAAAGCCTCTTCGGAGCGGAGGCCGGCTTTGATGGCGACCGCATAAATCAGCCTCCAGTAGGTTTGATAAAACTCATCCCAAGTGCGTTGGTCCTCCCAGTTATCCAGCCTCGCGATCAGGCTTTTGCGAGTTTTCGCGTAAGCATGCTGAATCACTTGATCCTCTTTTGAAGGACTTTTTTCATTCTCATCGGACATCGAGATAATATCTACCATCTCTTAGGGAGCTTGTCTTTCCTGAAAAAATCCTAAATTTCAGGAGATATATGCTTATGCCTCGGATCCGGCGACGGACTCAAGTAGCTTTCTGTCCCAGAAATATTTGCGAAAAATCACTTTCACCGCAGCTGAAAGAGGAACAGCTAATAACGCGCCGACGAAACCGCCGAGCACCACTGACCAGAATAACATAGAGAAAATCACCGTAAGCGGGTGGAGCCCTACTGAATCCCCGACAATTTTTGGGGCGGTGACCAGAGAGTTGATTTGCTGTACGCCAGCGAAAATGAGAACCACGCAACCCACATAAGGCCATGGCTCAAGATCAAAGGGAACACTGGCAGATTGGGCGTGCAAATAGGCGATGATACAGGCTGGGATAAGACAAAGAATGTTTCCGATATAGGGAATGACTCCAAGAATTGCCATAAACACCCCGATCAGCAGGGCATAGGGGAGATCAAAGAAAAACAGGGCGATACCTACGAGGATGCCGTCGATGATGCCTACGAGCACTTGACCGCGGAAGAAGGAGACGAGGTAGCCATTGATTTCTTGGAGAGTTGAGACCAGTTCCGTTTTAAACCGCGAATCACGCAGCGGCATATATTCATGCCAGTGATCGCGAATCGAAACGGAGTCTTTCAGGAAGAAGAACAAGTATACCGGAACCATGATCATCCCGATAAACAGTCCGAAAAACCCAATGATTTTCGAAGATCCAACCGAAAGCCACCTCGTGCCCATTTCGATGAGCTCGTCTTTGTAAGTGTAAAGCACTTTCCCAGCACGGGTTTGCCAGAAGAAGTCGAGGGATTCCGTATTATCCGCATCGGCATCAAATGGGATTTCTTCGCCAGCTGCATTGATTTCAGTAAGAGCCCAGCCAATCACTCCCTCTTGATGTTCGCTGCGAAGCTGGTGTAGTGAGCGAGCAAGAGCGGGCACAAGATTGGGGGCCACCTCAGGTGCGGCGTTGTCTTCTGAGGAATCTGAATCATCATCATCTCCAATTTGGGACGGCGCCGCCGGTGCTGAGGTGCTGATGATGTCACGAAATAATTTTTTTCCGCCTTGGATCGCCGGAAGCACTGCTGCAACTAACAACGTGATAACAACGAGACTTGCTATAAAAACGCCAATCACCGACCAAAGACGACTGAGTCCACGTTTTTCAATCAACCGAACGACAGGATCTAACAAGTAAGCGACGATACCCGCGACAATAAGAGGAATCAGCACAGGCTGGAGAAATCCGAAAATTTGCCCTATTAGCCATATTAGGCCAACAAGAAGAGAACCGAGCACAAGCATCGCCACGCCAGTCGTAGCGCTCCATAGGGTTCGTTGTTGAAATCGGGTAGGATATTTCATATCGCAGATTTCCTACAGATTCTCGGAGCAATCCACAATCTTTCTTATCCTTCCGCATTAGCCATCGAAATCGGGTCGAGAGCCGCAGTGAGTTGCTTTGCAGTTATTCCCAGTGAGGCGAGTTTCTCCGTGCACAGCTGGCGGATGGTTTTCCCTGTCATTTTTGCCTCTTTCGCGATGGCGGCGGCTTGATCATAGCCTATCAAAGGAACCAGTGAAGTGATCATGGAAAAGGATAACTCGATGAGTTCCTCGCAACGCTCGCGATTCGCGGTGATACCGGAGACGCATTTTTCTGCAAACGTTTCGGCGCCGTTGGCGAGGAGCTGGATCGACTCCAGCATCGTTTGCCCCATGAGCGGCATATACGTGTTAAGCTCGAACTGACCGTTCGCACCGCAAAACGTGACGGTGGTTTGATTTCCAAAAACACGCGCAGCAACCATGGTCAGCGCTTCACAGAGAACCGGATTCACTTTTCCAGGCATGATGGATGAGCCCGGCTGGATGGCCGGTAGATTGATCTCACCGATTGCGCACCGCGGGCCAGAGGCGAGCAAACGGATGTCGTTGGCAATTTTGAAAAGTGAGGTCGCAATGGTGTTGATCTGGCCGTGAGCCTCGACGAGAGCGTCCCGCGCGGCTTGAGCCTCGAAGGGATTTTCTGCGCGGTGAAATTGGAATCCCGTGCGCTCGTTGAGCAGGAAAATAGACGTCTCAGCAAAATCTGGATGGCAGTTCAGTCCCGTGCCAATCGCTGTGCCACCGAGTGGAATTTCTAACAGTGCTTTGATCGCCTTATGACATCGGTCCACTCCGCGTTCCGCTTGTTTCGAGTAACCGGAAAATTCCTGGCCAAGCCGCATCGGCACCGCATCCATCAAATGCGTGCGTCCAATTTTTAACACATCGTGAAACTCAGATGATTTTTCTGAAAGTGATTTTTCTAACGATTCGAGAGCGGGAATCAGAATCTCGCGTAGTTGCAAACAGGCCGCGATGTGGATTGCTGTGGGAAACGTGTCGTTGGATGATTGGCCGAGGTTGACGTGATCGTTCGGATGGACGTTCACCCCGCGCTGGCGGCAGAGCGTAGAAATCACTTCGTTCGCATTCATGTTGGTCGAGGTGCCGGAACCCGTCTGGAATACATCCACGGGAAAATGCGCGTCGTGTTTCCCCTCTGCGACTTCCCGAGCCGCCTCCGCAATGGCGATTGCGAGTGAAGCATCAAGCAAGCCGATCCGCTGATTAGCCAGCGCCGCGGCCTCTTTGATCAAACCATAAGCATGGATCAACTTAGGGTGCACCGCTTGAGCAGAGATCGCGAAATTTTCCACTGCTCGCTGAGTGGAAGCTCCGTAAAGCGCATTGACTGGAACCTCAAGCGCACCCATGGAATCATGTTCTATACGGGTTTTCTTCATGATCTAATAAAGATTAGAATCCGCCACGCTGCAATGCGGAACTCTGTGGCTTGCTTGCGCGCAAAACGGAATTAAGCTGTGCGCATCATGAGCGATGCTGAAACAACACTGATGGCGAGTTTACCGGAAATTCCCAAAGGCGCCCAAGTCGTCACGTTAGGCGCGGGTTGCTTTTGGTGCGTGGAGGCTGCTTACAACCAGATCGATGGTGTGCACGCTGCGATTTCGGGTTATATGGGTGGCGAAGCTCCGAGTCCCACCTACGAGCAGATTTGCGGAGGAAATACGGGTCACGCAGAAGTGGTGCAGGTGGTATTTGACCCTATAAAAATCGATTACGAAACCATTCTCGCGTGGTTCTGGGATCTTCACGATCCCACCCAACTCAACCGCCAAGGCAACGACGTCGGCACTCAATACCGCTCGGCAATTTTTTATGAAAACGAAGAGCAAAAAAAGATAGCGGAACAATCAAAGCAAGCGGCTCAGGCAAATTTCGATAAACCCATCGTCACCGAGATCGTTCCAGCTGCGATATTTTTCCCTGCGGAAAACTATCATCAGAACTACTATTTCCAAAACAAGATGCGCGATGGCTATTGCCAATACGTGGTCGAGCCAAAGCTAAAAAAGCTAAAGCTAAATCATTAGAAAAAATACCAAAAGGCAGCCCCGACGATGTCGGGGGAGGGTGCTGCATGAAATGAGGAAGAATATGATGTTTCAAAAGAGATCCAATTATATCTCGCTTCGCGCGGAGCCCTCGGCGATGGCTCCCTGCCTTACACGCAAAGCCTAGACTGATTCCGTCACCGTCGTAACATCGAGAAAGCACTCAGCATCGATCTCTAACATATCTGGCCATGGAATTCCAAGCGGCATGAGCTTGGCGTCCTCGACATACCAACCCGGCATAAGTTTTCCGAACGAGCCAAGTTTGTGACCCGCTTGGAAGAAACTTTCCGTCATGGGCAGTGGTGGGTGCGGCATGGACATAGAAACCACTTGCCCATTCAATGCAAGACACGGCATATGGGCGATTCCAGGAATTTCTAACAATTGGTTCGACTGTTTACTGAAATCGAAGAAGCGGCATTCGCCATCGATCTGTGTTACTTTCTCGATTTGCGATCTCAGCTCGGCAGCTCCGATCCATAACGCGCCATCTCGGGCGACAAAATTCTTCTCTTCAATAATCCTTCCACCGGTTGATTGGACAAAGCTTTCCAGCACAGGACGGATTGTATCTATCTCAGGATCGCTCTCTAGAATGTGGAGCTTCGCGCGACGTGGTATCGCGTTGAAATGCTTAAGCTGATGCGCGTTACGGCCTTGCGGTGTTGCCTTGTAAGCAAAGCGAAAATCGATCGCCTCAGCTGAGGCTTTAAATAATGCCGCCTGCACGACTCGCCGATTCAGCTTGGGCATATTGATCGATTCACCGATCGCAACAGATAAGCCGTAAGGGATACCGTAAGGCATTTTCTTAAAATACCTACCGCGCTCGAAAGAGAAAATCGAACCCCATGAACCATCCACCCAAACGGGAAGAATCGGAACTTCAGTGTTTTTAGCGATCACCTCAAATCCCCTCTCTAGCTTGCACAAGCTACCTGTTCGCGTTAGCTGACCCTCTGGGAAAAGCACCACAAGATGCCCGTTGGCGAGAGCCTCAACCGTGGTCCGTATGGCTTCCAAAGGATGTGAGCGACGGATCGTTACCGTGCCGAACAATGTTGCGGAGAGACGTATGGTTGGGTTCACCATGAAGCTTTCATCCATCACAAAACGCACAGGACGTTCGGAAATGATGGAAAGGAAAAAGGCATCCGCAAAAGTCACGTGGTTAGGTAGCAATAAAGCCCCACCACTTTTCGGAAGATTCTCTAGCCCGCTAACTTTAATGCGATAGATAAATTTCACCAACGAGCCGACGAGTAACCGGATGAAGTTCGCAGGTAAAACCCGCATCACGTAAAAAGTCATGATTCCGCAAGCCGTGCCGATCACGATGAGTTGCATACGGAAGCCAGCGAGCTCGCTCATACCTAGAGCATTGGAGATCAAGAACATCACCTCGATCGACACCACCGCGATGATCCCAGCAAAGCAATCCTGTAGGTTTACGGCAGATTGCAGCTCTCCTCGTTTTTCGGCAGGGTAGCGATCCTGTAACCACGCATTGAGCGGAGCGAGGAAGAGGGCGGCGGAGAAAGCCAAGACGCCGAGCGTAATCAAAAATAACGCCTCATGCGGCGAGTCATGAATGAACTTCAGCGGCTTCAAATCTAACAGAGCGAGGTATGCTTCCGCACTTCCCATGGGAAATAACGCCAGCGCCAACGCACTAACTGTCATCAAAAACCCCGCCAGAGGCACCCAGCCGAGTTCGATTTTTTTCCTGAGCAGCCAAGAGGCGAAACCAAACCCAATCGCCATTCCAAGCGATGCAGCTGCCATGAAAATCGATTGTAAGCTCCCGAAACCTTCACCGCCATCTGTCATGGCTTTAGTAATTTTCACCGACCATAAATTAATGAACGCTGCGAAGCCCCAGAAAAACGCGACTCCAAACGAAGCTCTACGCATGGCAAAATCTTTCCATAGCTCACGTAGATCTCGGAAATGACTGACGAGTAATTTTCCAGTGAGCTTTTCCCTGCCATGCGCCTCACCCTTAGGAATCGAAAGCGCCATCCCAACTGCCGGAACGGCAAAAGCCGCTAAAATTAACAAGGGGAAAAGCGCTGCATGCCATGCATTTGCTGGCAACGAATCCAGTGCTTTATATCGATGATCAAACCACCAACCCGCTACGATCTGGCCGACCAAAATCGCGAGCATGGCGGTCATTTGTTGAACTCCTGAAGCAAATCCAAGATGCCGTGAACCGACCAACTCCTTGTTGATTCCAACCTTCGCCGGACCAAAAAATGCTGACTGTACCGCGAGCAGGAAGAACCCAAAGAGCGCGAGATGCATTTGTTTGATCCACACCGCGAAACATATTAACCCGAGCACCAATACCTGCGCAACCGCCGCACCGACGATCACATTACGTTTCGAAAAGTGGTCACTCATCCAACCTGCTAGAGGAGCAAACAATACAAACGGCAAGGCGATCATAATACCCGCCATTGACTCAACATCGAATGCCACCGCACCGCCCAACGATATCAGAATAAACTGCGCAGCCTTGTCATTGAACGCATTCTGCGTCTGCTGAAGAATCATACTCCAATAACCCAGCCATTGACGCTTGCTCGGCTCACCTTCTGGGGTATCGACTTCCATGTATCAGGAATTGTTAAATATCTGGACCCCAGCAATCCAGCTTCTGATTCATTTCCATGGCTGGATTACTTTCACGCGCCTCGCCAACGATGACCGCCGGAACGCCCGCCACGGTGGTATGTGGAGGCACATCGTTTAATACCACACTACCTGCCCCGACTTTTGCGTGCGTGCCGATCTCGACCCGACCCAAAATTTTCGCGCCAGCACCGATCAAGACACCCGAACGAATAATCGGATGTCGAGCGCCACAGTCCTTACCCGTTCCGCCGAGTGTGACCTCGTGAAGAATTGATACGTCATCCTCAATGATCGCCGTTTCACCGACGACAAACGAAGTCGCGTGATCGAGTAAGATACCGCATCCAATCGTCGCCGCTGGATGAATGTCCGTGGAAAATACCTCAGAGGAAATACTCTGCAAATAGAGTGCCAACCAGCGCCGGCCATCTTTCCAAAGTTGGTGACTTACCCGATACGTGCTCAGCGCCATGAAGCCTTTGAAAAACAACAAGGGCTCCAGCGGAGAAAAGCACGCAGGATCGCGCTCGAACATCGCCAACAAATCGCGGCTGCAAGCTCGTGCGATCGATTCATGTTTGGTGAAAATATCTTCAAACAAGGGCTCAATCGTCTCACGCGGCATGTCCTCACGCGCCAGCCTACGGCTCAATCGCACGGAAAGCGCTGCGGCGAAACTCCCCCGTGAGAGCACGACATCTTCCACTAAATTACGTAGTCCCGGCTCCTCCTGATGCAGTCGCTCGGCCTCGGCACGGAGCTTCATCCAGAGGTTTTCCAAATTCGCGGCTTCCCCACCGCACAACTTCGTTCCACTCTCTTGCATCGCTGTTTGCTCTTTCTCGCTCATGAAGATTTCTCAAAAATTAGAATATGCCTGCCGGGCCCTCGCGCAACTCGCGAAAACCTATGACGGCAAGACACTTACCCGTCTTGACGACCTAGCGCAACGCGAAGCTGTCTCCGCAAACTTTTTAGTGCAAATTCTAAATGATCTCCGGCGTGGAGGAATGATCGATTCCCGCCGTGGCGCTTCTGGCGGATATTTGCTCTCCCGCCCCGCTTCCCAGATCAACCTGCGCCAAATTATCGAGGCCGTGGAACCCTCACAACTCCAGAATACTGCGCTAGATCAAGGGGAATCCGGGCCCGCCGTCCGCCGTGCATGGGAAAACGTCTCCACCCAGCTGACCAAAAATCTTGAGGAAATCACCCTGGAATCCCTTGCTAACTCTACATCTGACCCGATGTTCTACATCTAAACTCCCGGAATTGGGAAAAAACATGGAATCTTCCCGTATCCTATTTTCCTCATGATCCGCTGGTTTGCCCGTAACGACATCGCTGCTAATTTCTTGCTCTTCGGCATTCTAGCGTGGGGAATTTGGTCTGCGGTATACAAAGTCCCGCTGGAAGTTCAGCCAGCTTTTGAAGCAGATCGCATATTCATCGAGGTCAATTACCGTGGCGGAAGCTCCGGAGATGTCGAAAAAGCCATCGTCCTACCCATCGAATCCGCCTTGGAAGGCCTCTCCGGTGTCGAGACCGTCGAGTCGCTCGCCGATGACGGCTACGCGCGTATCATCGTTTTCGCACAATCGAAGCAGAACCTCGAAAAACTCCGCGATGAAGTGAAAAACCGGATCGACCGGATCAATATTTTCCCAGATGAAATCGACCCACCCACGGTGGAGATACCCGACAGCAGCATGTGGTTTGACGTCATCAAAGTGGCGATATCTGGGAATATGAATGAAGATGATTTGCTCCGCGCTGCCCGTACAGTCCGCGACGATCTAATCGCGCTGCCCGGCATTTCCCAAGCAAACGTGCTTGGGAACTCTCCATTAGAAATTTCAGTTGAAGCAGATCCGCGTCGGCTTCGCGATTTCGGCCTAACGTTTTCCGATCTCAGTACTGCGATCCGTCGCTCATCGATCGATCTTCCCGCAGGACGCATTCAAACCGATGAAGGCGCGCTAACCATTCGCTCCAAAGGCCAAGCTTACACTCGCCACGATTTCGAAGAAATTGTCATCAGTAATCAAGATGGCTCTGAAGTCAAACTCAAGACGGTCGCGAATGTATCCGATGGCTTTGAAGAAAATAAAAAGATTATGCACTTCAATGGCGAGCCCTGCTTACTCGTTGAAGTTTTACGCTTGGGAGATGAAAACGCCCTCGAAATTGCATCGAAAGCCAAAGCATATGTCGCCTCCTCACACGAACGTTTTCCTAAAGGCGTCACAATCACCACCTGGGATGATTCTTCCGTAGAACTCGAAGGGCGGCTCGGAACCTTACTCAACTCCATGCTGCAAGGCGGAATCCTAGTCCTCATCGTGCTCGGAATTTTCCTCCGGCCTGCCATCGCCTTCTGGGTGACGCTCGGCATTCCCGTCGCGTTCGCCGGCGGATTTATCATGATGCCGTATTTCGGAATGACTGCAAACGTCATGTCGATTTTCGGTTTCATCATCGTCACAGGCCTCGTGGTGGACGATGCGATCGTGACCGCGGAAAATGTTTACTACAAACTTCGCCAAGGTATTGATCCGTTAGAAGCCGCAACCGAGGGAACGATCGAAATCACTACGCCAGTCACCTTCGGGGCGATTACCACGATCGTCGCATTTATTCCGTTAATGTTTTTCGATGGGTTCTATGGCTCCTTCACCAAACAAATTCCTCCCGTCGTAGCTGCCGTCCTAGTCTTTTCATTAATCGAGTCGAAACTCGCGCTTCCTAGTCATCTTAAGCATTTGAAGGTCAACCGCAAGCGGCTCAATATCTTTGCTCGTTTTCAAAAACGTATCGCCGATGGCATGGAGCAATTTATTGATCGCTGTTACGATCCAGCCCTGCGCCTCGCGACCAAGCACCGTTATATCACCTTGTCATTATTTCTCGCAGCTGGTGCTGCATCGATTGGGTATTTCTCATCAGGAAAAATGGGCTTTGTGAATATGCCATCCATCGATCGCAATCGCATCGTCGCATCACTACTCATGCCGAAAGATGCGAGTGTACAGGACACGGAAGTGCGCACACAGCAAGTCGCTGCGGTAATCGAAGAAATCAAAAAAGAATTTGTCGATCCAGCAACCGGCAAGTCCGTCATCAATGATGTGCTGACTTCCGCTGGCGGCTTTCCTCACCGCAACATCATCGAACGGCGCTCTGGTTACGTGATCATTTCCATCACCGATCCGGGTAAGCGCAGTGTTCCAGGCGCGAGAAATTCCGAGATCGCCAAACGTTGGACTGAGTTAGTGGGAGATATGCCGGACGTGCAGACTTTTTGGATCTCTGGTGATCGCGGCATGGGTATGGGTAAAGATAATGAAGTCGAATCACTCAAAGTAGAAATCCGTGGGCCGGACAGCGATGACAAGGAAGCCGCGGCGCGAGAAGTTGAAGCGTTGTTAGAATCTTACGATGGCATCGAAAGCGCATACACCAGTTCGAGCGGTAGGAATGATGAACTTCTAATTACGATTCGTCCGGAAGGCGAAGCGCTAGGCCTCACCCAACAAGAGCTTTCCAGACAAGTGCGTGGCGCGTTTTTCGGAGAATTAGCACAACGCGTCCAAAGAGAACGCGATGACATCCGCGTGATGGTGCGCATGCCGCTTGAGCTGCGCCAATCACTGGCCACGCTAGATCACTTAAGAATCCGCACACCTTCTGGAGGTGAGGCGCCGTTTC
>CAWUUP010000016.1:0-11927 GCA_963925255.1 uncultured Luteolibacter sp. | reverse complement strand
CTACCCGAAAAACTACGACGTGATCGTCATTGGCGCCGGCCATGCCGGAGTCGAGGCCGCATTTGCCGCAGCTCGGATTGGCGCCCAAGTTGCCGTCCTCACCCAGAATCTCGACACGATTGGACAGATGTCCTGCAACCCCGCCATTGGTGGATTGGGCAAAGGCCACATGGTCAGGGAAATCGATGCATTAGGAGGATTCATGGGCATCAATACCGACGCGACAGGGATCCAATGGCGGATGCTCAACGCCTCGAAAGGGCCTTCGGTTCGTGCGCCCCGCGCTCAGTGCGACAAAAAAGCCTACCAATTTCGCGCCAAGGCGCAGATGGAATCGACCGATGGGATCGAGCTCCACCAGGGCAACGTCGCCGAACTTTTAGTAGACAGTGAGCAACGGATCACCGGAATCCGAACCTCGCTGGGCATGGAGATCTACGGCAAGACCGTGATCCTCAGCGCGGGAACTTTCATGCGCGGGCTCATGCACGTGGGTCTGAAAAATGAGAAAGGCGGCAGGATGGGGGACGCGACATCGACGGTGTCAGATTCGCTTAAAGAACTCGGTTTTGATGTGGCCAGATTCAAGACTGGTACGCCGTGTCGCTTACTAGGAAGATCCTTGGATTTCAGTAAATGCGAGCGGCAAGAGGGTGACGCTTCCGTGCCTAAATTCAGCTACCTATCGGATACGATTACGAAAAGCCCTCATGACATTTTCACCCTCAACCCGTGGGGTGATCCAGCGTTCCACGTGGAACAAATGCCCTGTTGGATCACTTACACGAATGCCAAGACCCACGAAATCATCTCTGGTAATCTTCATCAATCGCCCATGTATTGCGGGGTGATCGAGGGCACGGGTCCACGCTATTGCCCGTCGATCGAAGACAAGGTAGTACGCTTCGCGGAGAAGGAAAGGCATCAGGTATTTCTAGAACCCGAGGGACGCCACACCACAGAATTCTACGTCAACGGAGTATCAACCTCACTGCCTTATGAGGTTCAGCTGGAGTTTCTTCGCACGATACCTGGCTTGGAAAAATGTGAAATTCTGCGTCCCGGCTACGCCGTGGAGTATGACTACTGCCCGCCAACCCAACTTCAACCCACTCTAGAAACCAAGCGGATCGAAGGCTTATATTTTGCAGGTCAAATCAATGGAACTTCCGGCTACGAGGAAGCCGCAGGGCAGGGGCTGATCGCTGGAACGAATGCCGCTTTGAAAGCTGCTGGTAAGCCTGCCTTTATCCTCGGCAGGGAAGAAGCTTACCTCGGTGTGATGGTTGACGACCTCGTCACGCGCGGCTGCACCGAGCCATATCGGATGTTCACCAGCCGAGCGGAATATCGCTTGCTTCTTCGTCAGGACAACGCAGATCTGCGTTTGACTCGTAAGGGAGCAGAGTTCGGATTGGTTGCTGGAGAGCGCCTGGATAGGCTTCAAGTAAAAGTTACGGAAATGGAGAGGGCAGATAAATGGGTTCGCAATGCCTCCTATGAAGGCGTAAAATTGGATCAATGGCTCCGACGCGCAGACAGCTCATGGATAAATTTACCCGACGCTTTACGAAATGAATTTTCCGAAACCGACTGGCCACAGATCGAAACCGATTTCAAATACGCAGGCCACCTTGCTCGCCAGCAGCAGCAAATTGATCGACTCTCACGTCAGCAGGAAAGACGCATCCCCACGGACCTTGATTTTGATACGATCCCCGCTTTGAAAAAAGAAGCCCGGGTACGCTTTTGCGAAATCCAGCCTCAGACCATAGGGCAAGCCTCCCGCATCCCCGGAATTACTCCAGCCGATATCGCGATCCTAGTGATCTGGATGGATAAGCTCGCGCGTGGAAGATGAAGTGGAAGGTCTGTTATTTGGTAAAGGGCCACGCGATGCCAGATGTATACAATTCGCTCTTGAAGCAACAAATTTTCTGCATTCCATACGGCACCCTCGACGATGGGCGCTCTAGCGTAACACATTGCAAATCAGTGTCTTATCGAGATTATCACCTCAACATCAGGAACCAAAAACCTCATTAGAGGAGGAAAAAAGTGCACCCTGAGAGATTCGAACTCCCGGCCTTCTGATTCGTAGTCAGACGCTCTATCCAGCTGAGCTAAGGGTGCTTTCCCGTAAGCAACGGGGAGGCAAGAAAGCATTTAGTTGCCTATGCTGTCAAGAAATTCGACGATGATTTTCTAAAATGATGGACGGCTATCCAATTGAAAAATTTGACCTGAAGTATGAGGCATGTGTTCCTCGAGAAACAAAATAAATTCAGCCACAATTTCAGGTGTATTAAATTCATCTATAGCATGTAACTGACGAACCTCTTGTTTTCGTTTTTCAGATACATTTTCTGTCATCGGTGTTTCCATAAACCCAGGTAAAATCGCGTTCACACGAATATAGTTGGAACCATATCTAAGCGCTAAATCCTTTGTGAAACCAAGTATAGAAGCTTTTGCTGACGCATATGCTGCCTGACCCATCACTGGATCCTTCGCTGCATAACTTGATATGAAAACGACGTGTCCCTTATTCTTTTTCGACATGCTTAGAATTGCCGCTAACGCACATTTCTTTGCAGCTAAGAAATTAATTTCATAAATATTATCCCACGTAGATTCATTCATTTTTGCGAGTGGTTGATCGTCTATCGCACCTGCAGCACAGATTAACAAATCACAATCATTTGCAGAAAAGAAACTATCTATGCCCGATGAATTCTTTAGATCAAAATCCTTTCTACCCAGAGCAAGGACATCCCAGCCGGCAGCATTAAAATGCTTACTGATGAATTTACCCAAACCGCCTGTTCCGCCTGTAATAATGACACGTTTCAATACCCAGATACTCAACACGAATAAGCTGTGAATAAAGCTCCAAAAACATGTGATAAGATGAAAGTATCTATTACAGGATAACTTAATATATCTAGTTATGTCGTAAGCATAGGCAGTTTAACGCAACTTATCATTCGTGTGGAACGCTGATAAGTATTATGCGGAACAGTCTTTTTAAGGACTTATACACACTATTAAGATGATGATCTTATAAGTTCAAAAAATAACATACTCATCATGTTGGAGGCGTTAGATACAAATCTGACCAACTTTAAAACATGGATCAAATCGACCATTCGAGCTTGGAAAATGATCTTCACCTGCCATCTTGCAACAACTTTTCCGAACCATGTTACTAGTCATCAAACGCACAGCTATTTTGTCATGCGTGTTCGTGATCTTTTTTGTTTTAGTCACGTTGCTAAAAACTTGGCAAATGGGTGGAGATTTTGAAGCGCTCATTCCCGAGTTTTTAAAATCCGTAAAAATAGCATCAACGGAATCATTCACGCCGAGAAACAATGCAGCATTGAATTTAAGTGATGTTGAAGTGCTCTCGAAACTTAACCAAGAATATGCGAAACTCACACAGGCTGTCGTTCCATCAGTCGTAAGTATTGATACATCGGGAGTTCGCACAGAGCAGCTTGTAGATTATTTTGGACATTCGAGGATTCGCAGTTACCCCACTCAAGGCCAAGGATCTGGAGTCATCGTTAGTAGAGAAGGTCACATTATAACAAATCATCACGTCATTGCTGGTCAGCAACAGATACGGATCACATTACATGGAGGAAAAACTTACAATGCGACAATGGTCGGTGAAGATTCGCTGTTAGATATCGCAGTTATCAAAATTGATTCCAATGATACATTCATACCATTAAAGTTAGGTGACTCATCACTAGTTGAAGTAGGTCAGCTTGTGTTCGCGATAGGAAATCCTTTCGGTCTTGGTGAAACAGTCACGCAGGGAATCATTTCTGCGAAAGAACGATCACTCTCTGACAACCAACGTGATTTATTTCAAACCGATGCTGCGATTAATCCAGGAAATTCAGGCGGGCCTCTTGTAAATTTAACGGGTGAGATTATAGGAATTAACGCTGCAATATTTAGCGTGGATAAAGAAAAACCAAGTTTTCAAGGCGTCGGTTTTTCAATTCCTTCTAACGATGTAAAAGAAGCGCTCGAACAGATCCTTGAACGAGGAAAGCCAATCCGTGGATTCTTGGGTGTTCGAATGAGAGATCTAGATGCGACAACAAGGAACGAATTAAATTACGACGGAAATATAGGTTCTGCAGTTTATGTGGTTACTCCAGGCTCTCCCGCAGAACTTGCAGGCTTAAAGCCAGGTGATGTGATATTAAAATACCAAGATGAAAATATTAATAGTACGCGTCAGCTGATATCATTAGTACAACGATCCAATATAGATGAAATTGTAAAAGTTCAGCTTTGGAGAAAGGGTAAAACCATGGACGTAGAAGCCATGATACGCGAAAGTGTTTCTATCCAATCTTCACAAGTAGAGCCTGAGTCTAAAGATGAGGGTATCAATTTAGGCATTCTTAATACAGCTGGAATTAAAGTGCGTAATCTTTCAGGTATTGAAACTCGTCGCGGATTTGGTGGAGTGGTAGCTACGATGGTTACGCCTAACAGTCTTGCGAGCGGCCTAATTACGCCAGGCGATTTAATTATCGCCCTGAATAATTTACAAATTACCAACAGTAATGAATTTTACAAGCAGGTTGCTGCTTCGATCCCGTTACAAAATACGATCATTCATTTGATTCGGGAAGGTCAGCCATTACGCGTGATCTTACCCAAACTTTAATCTCTTCCATATATGAAAAACAAAGTGCCTTATTTTTTTCTCGCCCTTGCGGCTGTTCTCGCCGCCGCCGCAATAGTATTATGGACGACAAAGCGTAAGCCATCTACTGACCAAGAAACATCGGTTAACAATGCTTCACGATCTGAAAACGGCTCAGGGCTAACTAAGCCACCAGCGATCGATGGTCTCGACCAACCATTTTCTTCACAAACTCCAGAACAAATTCTCGAAAACCTCGGGTTAGGTCTGGCAACGGCGGACCCCTCAGATCTTCTCAGCCAAATCAGTGAAGCTCTGAAAAAAGGTGATATGACCCAAGTTTCCAAGCTCATCGGTAAAGATGCAATGAATGCTGAAACCTTTGCGCTTCTCAACGCTCTCGCAAAACAACCACATATCTTTCGCGAAGTCGGCGAAATTGAACTCAACCAACGCACACGTTGGGCTCTAGAAATTGGCGAAGGCGATTCTGAAAAACAAAAAATTCATTTCGATCTCAAACAAGACAACGGCAAATGGAAGATCGAAAAAATTTCCTCACCTGAAGGGCAAGTAGATCCAAGTAAAAAAGCATCCACTATCGATCCACTCAATTTGGCTGATACCTTTCTTCAAGCTGTCTTGAAACAGGATTTCGAAGTCGCCTTAAAATGGGTCGATCTTAAATCTGTTTCCGAAACAAAAATCGCAGCGCTCTGCATTCTCTTTGAAGAAGGAGAATATATGATGCGCCGAAATAAACCGCTACGTGCTATGTTTCAGCGAGATGATACTGCCGGGTATCTTGCATATATTGAAACAGAGGACGGTAATCAAAATGCCCAGTTTTCTCTGAGTCTACGATTAGATGCGGATACCCAAAATTGGCGAGTATTCGAAATCAATCTTGATCAACTTCTTGCGGAATACACGACTCGTATCGCTGGTGGAGATATCTATTATTCGCCGCTCGTCAAAAATCCATCAGGTGGTGAAACCCTTGCCCTGTATTTTGATTTCAATGAAGACGTGATGAGTCCGCGCACGAAACGCCAACTCGAAATCGTTGCATCCATTTTAAAAAGCGATGCGAACAAAAAAATCACACTCAGCGGCCATACCGATGCGCTTGGAACGAAATCCTATAACGATCAACTCTCCGCTAATCGCGCAGATGTAGTTCGTGATTTTCTCGGAGCCGCTGGCGTCCCTACCGAACAGATCATTACTATTGCTAAAGGTGCATCCCAACCGCGTCGCCCTAACATTACCGAAAGCGGCGAAGATAATCCAGACGGCCGCCGCGCAAATCGCCGCACAGAAATATATTTGGATTTTTGACCAAAGTCGGCGGCAATATGGATTCGTTGGTGGAAAGATCCGCCGAAACCAGCCAGCCCATCATGTGTATGGGTCCAAAGAAGCGGAGGATGAACGGTATAATCTGACACCATAAATACGTAAGTTTGCCACAGTTTCTCGCGTTGAATAATCCCTGCAAGCTGCGACATTTTCAACCGATCAACCGTATCTGCATTCGCACACATCCCGAAATATGAAACATTCATCCTATATTTTCAAAACAGCCATTCTAGCAATGGCTTGGCTCACGGTGATTTCATCGGTCCATGCAGAAGAACCGGCAAAGGAATCTCCTAAAGCTGAAGCGAAGAATCAGGAAAAGCCCGATGTGGATGCTCAAAATAAGGGCAAGGAACAGATTAAGCTCGCGCAAAACCGAGAAGAATTGGTTATGCCAGGATTAAAAATTCTTGTGAAAAAAGGTTATGTCGATGTGGACGCGAAGGTGTGCCTTACAGAGGGGCTACTCGAGTTGATTGCATGCACCAAAGACAGCAAAGAGCACGAATCTCTAGTTGCGGTTGAGCCTAAAGCCGCCCACATCCATGCCGCTTTACTTTTGATTGGCGCGCAACCCGGTAACCCTGCCATACGCAAAGAAGTAGAAACTGATGAGGGACCACGATGGGTCGACATCGAACCACGCGGCCAAGAAATCGACGTCTATCTGGTTTTCAATAATGACAAAGGCGAACTTGTAGAGCATCCGATCAAAGAATTTCTGATCAAAGGCGCAGAAGATTTTGATGCTCAGCCTAATGAGGAAAACAAAAAAGAAGATCGCGCTTTTCCAACCCATACCTTCCTGTTTGTGGGCTCTCACGTTTTTAAAGACGGTCAAGCAGATCCGGTTTACTTGGCGGATGAGAGCGGCGATGTAATTTCTATCGCCACCTTCGGCGATGAGTTGCTAGCGCTTCCAGGAGTTCATGGAAACGACAACGAGGGCCTAGTTTGGGCGATCGATCCAACGCATCTTCCTCCACTAGACACCAAAGTTATCTTGCGCCTGAAGCCCAAAAAACCAGCAGCGCCAGAATAAACAAAGAAATAATATTTAGTTTTTTATGGTCATGAGATTTACCAAATCGATGTTGTAACCTCAGGGAAAAATATTTGAATGATTGGCTGCTCTGAATGCCATACCGTCATCAAGGGCAATGCTTCCAATAAGACCGGCCCTAATCTATACGGACTCTTTCTAACTAAACCTCGTGATCGCGAGGTCATGGCGGCAGGCATGAATACAAGCATCCCGAGCTGGGCCCTATGCAGCGCTGATTCTTCACTGTCACTTGAAGTATCCCAAACCTCTCGCGATCAAGCATGGTGATTGGAAACTGTTTCTCGATGACGCGGTGCGCATACCAAACCCGGCCCTACCAAGAAGCCCGAATAAGCTCTTCTCCTCAGCCTCTATAAGATTCGCGAAGACTTTGCAGAACTCAAAAATTTCAGCCAAGAATTCCCCGAAAAAGTTGTATTACTTAAACTGCGGGTGGACGAGCTCCTGCAAGAACTCGACACCAGTAAAAAACTGAAATCGTAACGTCTAAATAGATTTTCTATTGAAAGTTTTGTTCAGACATTTTCTTAAATACACATTTTATATGCGAGCGTGGTCGTAGACTTTTCTCTGGGTTGCATTTCTTGCAAAGGTTCTGAAACCGATAGAAGCTCATCCCAATGTTACGCATCCTCATCGCTTTTCTTATTCTGGTTTCACAGTGCGCCGCTGAAAGCACGCGTCTTTGGCAGCCGATCATCGACTACACGATTTCGTTTCCTGGTGATCGGGCGGATGCGGCACCGATGATTAACCCGTTCGAAAACTTCACTCACATGGCTTCCGATTTCGGTTGGATGGGCCCAGGCGGTGAACGCATCGATTCGAAAGGCGGGATCATCAACGTGAAGCCTAACGGCGAGTGGACTGGCGCGTGGCATTCACTCGCTGGACTAGGCATCCAGGATAGTCGTCTATTAGATCCCACGGATCTAGTAGGACTTGGCAGTGCCCAAGAAAAAAAATGTGGCATTCGAGAGCTCGCCGTGAACGCCAGCGGGAAAGGCACTTTGCGCTTAGAGCTTGCCGATGTGACCCGTAAGGTTGTTTGGAGCACCTCTGTGACTCTCAATAGCGAAAAGACGACCACGATTAAATTTCCGTTGGATGCAGAGGCATTGGGTGAAATTAAAATTATGAACTGGATCGCCGAACCAGATTGCGAACTCCGGCTTTCTTCCATCGGCTTCCTTGCTGAGCGTCCCGAGATGTCTTTAGAGGAATGGGCATTTAGAATTTCTTTAGGCAAGCTTCGCCGTTGCCATAATTTCAAGAATGGAATGACCCGAGATCGCGGTCATACTCCTACTGGGAAATTTGACTCGGTCACATCAACGGGTATGCACGCGCTTGGCAGCGCTTTAGCTTTTACAGAAGGCATCATCGACAAAGAAAAAGCGACTGCCGAAATTACGCACACTCTAACAGCACTTCAATCTTTGCCTACCGCGGCTGGCTTTCTCCCACATTTTGTGGAAAGTGGGAATGATGAACGGATAACCATCGTGCCTGGAACAGAATTCAGCACGGTTGATACGGCGATCGCTTTGCACTCGCTATTGTTAGCAACTCAGATCCTTGAGCTGACAGAGTTGAACCAACAAGTCGTGGCCATGATTACTCGCATTAATTTTGATGCAGTAACGGATGCAGATGGTTGGATCAGTCATGGTTTTCTGGATGACGGTAAAACCTTACTCACTTCTACTTGGAGAGATTGGGGTGGAGAGACGGCGTTGGTTCTCGCGCTAGAAGCGATGATTCTAGATCGCGCGCCTCGAGGGAAAATGATTCCCAGCGGAGCGCCTTATCGCGGGGTTGGGTTTATCGCTGAAATCCAAAGTTTGTTCTACCCAGATTTCGACAGAACAGAACCCGATCTGGTGTCATCGATCTCATGGCCCGAAACCCGCAAAAAGCTGTTGAAGGCCCAAATGGCATATCCAAAAACGAATTGGCCTCAATCTGCTGCAGCTAAATCGGGAATTTTCGGGCTCTCTGGCGGTGAAGCAGGCATGCCAGGTGCCGGATATACGGCCAACGGTATGGAAGTGATGGGCGTTCGCTGGCTGCATCCTCACTACATGATGATGGGCTTGGCACTCAGTAGTCCGGAACTCTACCCCAAAGGCCTGAGTGATCTAGATGCTGAACGGTTTCTCTATCCGATGGGCTTACCTGAAAATATTGAGGCCGAACTCCAACTTCACAATCCCATGCAGGGCTCTCTTAACGCAGCGTTCGAAACTCTTGCTGCTTACCACGGCTGGAAAAAACGCAGTTCAAAAGCAAACAGTATCGATATCGCATCACAGAGTCACCCTCTTCTCAGAAAGGCCGCATCCCGGTTTTATCTTCCCAGAAAGCGCTAAGTTCTACTCCTGTCAAACTAGACGGATTTGGCTACAGGCGGCAATCGGTGGAAACCCGGTGCGGGTTATTACATCAGGTAGAGATAGATACGGCAGAGAAATGGGAACCGTCTTCGTAGGTGATAAAGATATCAACGCATGACTAGTGGAAAACGGGTGGGCGTGGCACTACAAGCAGTATTCAAAAGCCGCAAAACTTGCAGAGCTTAAAACGAAGGCGAGAACCGCCCGTGTAAGGCTTTGGGCTGATGCTAAAGCACCGATTGCCCCTTGGGACTTTAGAAGCCTACAGAAGCAGCAGAGAGCCGTTAAAAAGGGAGATGCCGTCCCGCTTTGCTATTGGCTTAATACTTCATCAAACACGCGGCACAACTCAACGTGCCGTCATTATCAAAGCACCACGAAAGGCAGGACTTGCACTAAAGATGAAGGCAAGGCTTGCGGGATTTGTGGGAGATAAAAGCCAACCCCCTTTTCCCCTTCCCAGACCGGCTCTTCAGTGTATTCTCTTCGCTAGGTGAAAAAGCAAACTCCTAGCGTTTTTCAGGCATATCTGACTTTCCATCCTAATATTAAAACCCATGAATTTTAAATCATCAGCCTTTACCTTAGGCACTCTCTACTTCTCGCTCATCAGTATTGCTAGTGCGGGACCGGCACCGGCATCGATTGACCAATCAGCCTCAGTCCAAGGCGAAGCGGGTGGTCTCGCTGGCAGCGTTCTTAACATGGCGCTACATGGCGCCCACCACGTTCCGCTTCAAATGCAGGGCGCACAGCCTGGCCTGTGGGTGACTAGTGATTACGCTAGAAATGAACATTACGATTCTGACCTTGGTCTATTTGAGATCGGCGTTTCTGAAGCTTATTACCAAGACCAACTCATCGCTGGTTTCGGCGTGGGTCAGGCTTGGGTGGATCAAGACCGCCCCTTCGGTGGTGAGGTCGACATGGATGGTCAATACATCCTTGGGGAGCTGAGCTACCGCCCGACAAGCAGCCAGTTTGTCTACACCTTCACCGGCACCTACGGCACGTCGGACGCAGACATTGTTCGCGGACATGCAGGTGGCCCATCTGCAGGCTCCACGGACATTGATGCCGCAGCCCTTCGCTTCCGCGTCGATTGGTTGGATGCTACGAACCTCGGTGGCTTCAGCATCAGTCCGAAACTCGAATACAGCTACTATTACACGGACGTCGATGGTTACAGCGAAACAGGCGGCGTCTCGCCAGCCACCTACAGCGATCAGAGTGAACCGTCCCATCAAATCCGTTATGGCCTGACTGCCACGCGAGAGGTTTGCGAAACCAAGGGACTGCTTCGTCTTAGAGCTGAAGGTGTTTACCGCGTGGATGGTGGTAGCTCGCAAACATCAGGCACATCGCCTATTAGCTTTAGCTTTCAAGGGCCAGTCATCCGTCAGCACTGGCTTCTGCTGGGTGCGGACTTCGATTACGAACTTAGTGAGACGATGACCCTGACTAGCGGTCTGTCCACAGCCACCAGCGGCGACGATCCAACGATCGGCGCGACGGTTGGTCTTCGCATGGCATTCTGAGCCTGCAATCCGCTTGAGCGGAAAAGGGCGGGCTAGCTATTCCCAGGAGATTAGATTGCGGCCACGAGTCGGGCGAAATCGGCGGCGGTAGCGAGCTTGGCCGAAGTGCAGCTTCCTGTAATCGATCCCTTTTTACTGCACCCCAATCAGGAAATTCGCGAGGAGGCGACCGCTTCTTTCCCTATGTAGGCGTAAAGGAATTGTTCCGGGGCTGGGAGTAGACTTATGATTCCATCAAGCCTGCCCATCGCGAGCTGGGCTTCGCCATGAAGCCGCTCCAAAGTCCCATCCATGATAATCGCAGGTTGCGGCGGCAGGGCATTTGGGACAAACGCCTTGAAAGGCTCGTCTCTGGTGGAAACGGTCACGTAGCGCCCAGTTTTGCGTGATTTCATCTCTACAGGATGTTATGAAACTATATTTTGAAAAGCATAAATTCCAAATTAAATCTAAACATGGAATTTGTAAGTTTGAAATTCCAAGTTCTAGCCTGAATCAAATCAATCGTCATTGGGGTGGGTGACGCATTGTGGCAGTGCAAGATGTTTAGCAATTTCTTGTAAGAGTCCCCGTCAACGGTACATTTCGAAAGTAGAGATTTAGGCGGCAATTTGAGGTCCGGCTATCAGTTGCTAGGCGGACCTAATACGTTTGGCGGAGGGGGTGGGATTGACTCCGCTTTACTCCGTCTCTGCAGTTTGCGCTTCGCGAAAATATGGAAGGTTTTGCAAATTGGCAAAACTCGGCAGTCAAACCCTGTTGCCTGCGGCAAGGGATTCTCGGCCCAACCCTAGAACGCCATAACCCCAGCCCAGATGAACTGGGCTGGGGTTATGGCGGAGGGGGTGGGATTCGAACCCACGGAACCTTTCGGCTCTCCAGTTTTCAAG
>CAWUUP010000015.1:0-7527 GCA_963925255.1 uncultured Luteolibacter sp. | reverse complement strand
GCGAGAACAGCGACGGATCCAGCGAGCCATAAGGGTGGAAAGTGAGTGAATTTGAAATCAAAAATTCTCCATGCACGTGCCATGTAAGAGCCGATTGCGGAATACATGAAACCAGTAAACAAAGGCACGTTGCCGAGGCGTAGCACGGAGTTTTCCGGATAGCTCCACGAGCCTATACCATCGGAAGTTTTAAAAAGCTCCATCGCTGTGGCCATGGCATGGAACAAAAGAATGACACCGACTTCGCGCCAGCTCTCCAGTTTAAAAAGCAAGAGACATGTCTGAATGGATAGCGCGTAGATGAATAGGAAGTCGTATCGCGAGATGCCGATTTCAGGAAACCACAATCCTGTCCCTATAATTCCTAAGAGCAATAGGCCTCCAAAAAAACAGGCCCATGCCTGTTTGAATCCGAAGTAGATAAATTCCCGAAGACCTTTTGACTGCTGAATGCGATCCGGCAGGTAAGGTGTGAGGTGTGGGATTTTCATGGGTTTGTAAGTGCGGCCGCTTTACTTAATCAAACAGATCTGACTGATCCGCCTCCTGCTGGTTGTAGTGATTGGCTGGGCGGATGCAATTTGAGTGATGATCAGGTGAAATTCTGTCCCTCCATCTCCACTTAGCTCCGATTGCCGCCACGTTACGGCGAAACCGGGAGGCGTTCGGATTCGGGCTCTTGTTCGAAGAGAAATCCATTTTCCTTGTAGGTTTTGAGGCGGAAATGGGTAGCGGTGGAAAGAACTCCATCCAATGAAGAGAGTTTTTCAGAAACGAAACGAGCAACCTCGCGGAGATCTTGTCCTTCAACAACGACAAGGAGATCATAACCACCAGAAGCGAGGTAGCAGGAAACGACTTGGTCGAAGCGAGCGATTCTCATCGCGAGACGATCAAAGCCGCCCCCGCGTTCTGGAGTAAGGCGGACTTCGATGAAAGCGGATACCGAAGTATCACCGATCGCTTCTTGGTTGGTGACTGCATGGTAACCGAGAATGGTACGATTTTTTTCCCATGCGGAAATTTTATCGGCGACATCGGATTCACTGGAGCTGGTTAGATCGGCCAGTTCTTTGAGAGATGCGCGGGCTTTACGTCTGAGAATGTTGAGGAGGTTCATTTGAATAGTGGAGAGTAAAAGATTAAGATTTTTTAGCAAGGAGATCGCGGATCTCGGTGAGTAGAAGTTCTTCATTAGAAGGAATTGGAGCAGGGGCGGGCGGTGCCTCTTTGTGCATGAGGTTGTTCATGGGTCGTATAAAAACGAAGAATAGGATCGCACCGGTGATAATTAACGAGATCAGAGAGCTGAGAATGATGCCTATATCGAAAATCCAGATTTTTAGGGAGATGTCAGGATTTCCACCCACAGATTGTAATAGAGGCACCACGATTCCGGTGGTGAATGCTGTTACTACCTTTCCGAACGCAGCTCCAATGATTACACCGACGGAAAGCGCGATGGCGTTGCCTTTGATGATAAATTCTTTGAACTCTTTGAACATGTTTTGAAATTAGCGAGGTTAGGTAAGGGTTGGGAAGGAAAATGCTTTTAGAAAAGATTTTCAACGCAAAGTCGCAAAGGACGCTGATGAACGCAAAGTTATGAATTGAAAGACAGCAGCATGAATTTGAGGTTTAGAGTTTAAATTTTAAAGTTTCACCCACTGATCAGCTTCTCAATCTCCTCAGCATTCCACGCCGGTGCGTCGGTTGGGCTTAGGGATTCGTTGAGGGAATTAGCCAAGGCCTTTTTGGTGGTTTGGAGTCGGACGACTTTTTCTTCGACAGTATTGCGGGTCAGGAGGCGGAATACTGTGACGGGTTTGGTTTGTCCGATCCGGTGAGCTCGGTCGGTTGCTTGATCTTCGGCGGCCGGGTTCCACCATGGGTCGAAGTGGATCACGATGTCTGCGGCAGTTAGGTTTAGTCCATATCCACCTGCCTTGAGTGAAATGAGAAATACGGGTGGGCCTTCGGGTGATTGGAAGTGATCGACCAATGCCTGACGGTTGCGGGTTTGGCCGTCGAGCCGGATGGATACGATGCCGATTTCATCGAGTGCTTTCCCGATCTCGACGAGTTGCTTTTGAAACTGTGAGAAAACCAGTATGCGGCTGCCAGCGGCGATGGATGACTCGGTGATTTCAAGTAATCGCTCCAATTTAGCGGATCTGCGCGGGATAGGTAATGCACTGAGCTTTTCAGAATCGAACAAGGCAAGGTCGCAACAGCTCTGGCGAAGACGCAGGAGGGTAGTGAGTTGCTGCATACGAGCTGCTGCGGTTTGGCCGGAACAGCGAATTTCATCGATCAGACGCAGGCCTTGTTTTTGGATTTCGCGGTAGGTGGATTCTTGGTCGCGGGACAGCGTGCAGAATTCGTCGATGAGGATTTTCGATGGCAGATCAGGTGCGACCTCGCTTTTGGTGCGTCTGAGGGTGAAAGGGGAAGTTTTGAGACGGAGGAGGGTCGCAGTGCGGGCTTGGGTTTCGGGGGCTTTGAGTGGGATTTCGTAGCGTTCTTGGAAGTCCTTGCGGGAGCTAAGCCAACCGGGCTGGATGAAACGAAAGATAGACCATAGATCTCGGGCGGAGTTTTCTACGGGAGTTCCGGTTAGGGCGATCCGATACGTGGCGTTGACTTTAGCCACGGCTTTCGAATGATCTGTATCTGGGTTGCGGATGAGTGAGGCCTCATCGATTACAGCCATGGAGTAATGTTGGCGGAGGTGCCAAGCGAGGTCGCGGGCAAGTGTTGCGTAAGTCGTCAAGATGACGTCTGTCGGCTCAATCTGATCTCTCAAATTATCCCTCTGAGTTCCGTGTAGCGTGACGATGCGTCGGTGTGGAGCAAAGCGTTTGAATTCAGCTTTCCAGTTTCCCAGTAGCGATGTGGTCACGACGATGAGGACAGGAGAGGGTTGTGAATAAGTTGAGAAAAAGTGCTCTATGCAAACGATCGTTTGTAACGTTTTACCTAATCCCATATCGTCTGCGAGTAGAGCTCCACCAAACTTCGTGAGTCGGTCAACTAGCCAAGAATATCCGGCTACTTGGTAGGGTCGAGGTGTGACGCTAAATATATGATTGTTAATAACTTGTGAACAATTTTCCGTTTTATTAAGAGAGGTTGATTTTCTCAATATGTTACTTATCTCACGGATGATTTCGGCGTTGGCCTGCTTCGCTGTAAAACGACCGTTTTGCTGCTGGATATCGAGATCCTCGAATAAGGGGTCGATGAGGTTCTCGATATCTTCGGAGAGGATAATTCGCTGACTGGACGAGGAATCTTTGGATCTGAGCAGGCGTCGGATCTCGGCGGCGGGGATGGTTTCGCCGCTTTCGTTGTGAAAGCTGAGATTGAAATCGAGGGATTGATCGGTTGAGGAAAGGATCTCAATGCGGGGTGATATAACTACGTAGGAAGAGGCGATTTTTTGGATAGATGGCGTGAGTTCAATCTGCCAATTCGGTGGGAGTTTGGTGAGTTGGCGAGTTAGAAAGTCGCGGATTAGATCTGGGTTGTTTAGCTCGTATGAGGTATCGGAAATGGGGGATAAAAGTTGTGAAATCTTGCGTTTCGCGAGGTTTTCTGCCGGGGAATTCCTTGAAATCAGGCGGGTTCCATCTAGCGTGGGAAGCGGTTGTGAATAACTTGTGTAAAAAGTTGCTTGGAGGCGGGAATCGTTGCCGGAAAGGGTCAGTTGGAACTTCGGATCGGCTGAAATGAACTGGAGTGATTCGAACCAACCCGAAGCGCTGAAATCGATGAAACCCTGGATTTTATCGAGCTCTCGGAGAAACACGCGAGTTTCGATGGATATCGGTTTTCCGGCGGTGAGGGAGTCGAGAATAGGCAGGATGGCTGGTGAGAGTTCGCCGTTGCCGATCTGGGCGATGGATGTTGGGGAGATGTTCCAAAATGCGTTGCCGATTTTGGAAATCTTCTCTGTCCCTGGGGTGAGTTGGATGGTTTCGCCGGAAAGTGTGCAATCGGAGATGCGGAGTTGGGTGCGTGTTTCGATGGTGAGAGAACCTTCGGGGCTAGTGATGTCCGGGTGGCTTCGAGCGAGTGTGAGGAATTCCGCGAGTTTTTCTGCATTCAGAGCCAGCTGGATGGTGGCGCTGGATATTTGTTTTTGTGAAATGAGCCAAGTGGTGATTCGTCGATCGGCAGGTGTTGGTGGATGATCGGCGCTGCTCAGGCAGATGGCTGCGTGGCCTTTTTCTAGAGCGTTCAGCCATGGGCCTTGAAAGCGGATTTTCCATGCGACTTCAGGAAGCTGGATTTCGGCTGAGATCGTGGGTTTCGTGGCCGTTGATTTTGAGACTTCCGGTTTTGGGGGTGAAACCAAATGCAGCCCAAGAGCGATTGCATGAGGGCAAAATACTCCTTCGCGTTGGTTTTTAGGGCAGGGGCAATTGGCATCAAGCCATGTGGGAGTGCGGGCAGCGACGGTGACTCGGTAGGTGCGTGTGCCGATTTTCAACGTGCCCTGAAAGCCATCGGGGGTTGATTCGGACGAGATGACAGCACCTGTGTTTAGTAGACCCTGCGCCTCTTTGAAATCCTGCCATGCGGCGGCTTTGCGGAGGGTGGCTTCATCGACAGACGGCATGGAGCAGAAGAGTGGGCGATTTGTTCATCACGAAAAACACTAAATACGTGATATGGAAAACTTTTAACCACGAATTTCACAAATGGCACGAATTGAAGTAGAGTATGATCCTTTATAGATCGCTGGAACGAAATTATTTCAAAACACTCGATTCATTCGTGAAATTCGTGGTCAGACATCTCTCAGCAGTCTCATACAGTTTTTGCTTCTTCTCATCCGAAAACTTTTGCCAGTTTCTTGCCATCATGGATGAGCGAGGATTTTTCAGGAAGAGTTCTTGGTGGTCTCCTACGAAGGTCCAAAACAGGGCGTCCCAGATTTCGGTCCAGGGTCCCTTGGCTTCGTCGGACATTTTGAGGACGTAGTTTGATCCTGAGATGTAGGGTTTGGTCGTGAACGTGCCCCCATCGGCGAACTGAGACATGCCATAAACATTGGGAACCATGACCCAATCATAAGCGTCGATGAAAAACTCCATGAACCATTTGTAAACTTCGTTGGGATCGAAGCGGCAGAGCAGCATGAAATTTCCGAGCACCATGAGTCGCTCGATGTGATGGCAATAAGCATCATCTTGAAGTTGGCGGATGATGCGGTCGATAGGAGGGATGCCGGTTGTTGCGTTGTAAAAAGATTTTGGAATGGATCGTGTGTGTTCGAAGAAATTGAGCTTGCGGATATCTGTGCCGCGGTGGCGGTAAACGCCATGCATGAACTCTCGCCAACCGATGATTTGACGGATGAATCCTTCTAACGAATTCAGCGGAACGTGAGCTTGTTCTGCGAGTGCTGCATCGATGATTTCTTGAGGAGTCAGCAGGCCGATGTTTAGCATCGGTGTTAGGACTGAGTGGTTGATGAAAGCATGTTCGGTAGAGATCGCATCTTCGTAGATGCCGAAGTCTTGGAAGCGTTCGCGGATAAAAGTTTTTAGCCAAGCTTTGGCATCAGCGCGGGTGACGGGGTAGCGGAAGTTTTTGGTGTGTCCTAGGTTGTTAGAAAAATGGGTTTCGATGTGGGAGATCGCGGCTTTGATGTGTTTGTTCTGTGGGGATCTCGGAGCGAAGGGAGCGGTGAATGTTTTGGGGAGTTTTTTTCGATTGTCTTCATCGAATGACCATTGACCTCCGGTGGGTCTGTCATCGGTATCGATCAGTATTTGCATGCGTTTTCGCTGAGCCTGATAAAACGTCGCCATGAAAGGTTTTTTGCGACGGGCGATGTGTTCTTCAAGAAATTCAGGTGGCGAAAGAAACGCCGGTGATGGGTGAATGTGGAGCTGGACGCCGCTTTTCTTTGAGAAACTATTCAACCGCTTTTCGACTATAAAGTCATGTGGATCAGCTAGATGGATTTCTGTTATATCTCTAGAGATTTTTTTTCGGTAGTCCTGAGTGTGAGGAATGACGATGACTTCATAACCATTCGCCCGAAGTTCCTCCGCGTAGGCCTGCATGGAAGCTCGGTGTAGCACGAGTTTTTGTTTGTGAAACCCGACCGGATATTTTGGGTCGTTTCCAAAAAACAGAGGATCTTCCACGATGTAGACAATACGGTCTATCGCGAGGGCCGGATGGTGTTCGAACAACTGATGAGGAAAAACGAGTGTCGCGGATGACATGGCTAAGGCGGGTTACATGGATTTCTTCGCTTTCGCGTAAGGCAGGCGAGTTGGCTGGCTGAGTTGGAAATAGGTATCGAGAGCCGTGGAGGCGAGCGAACCGATGGCAGTGAGATCGATAGAGCCATCTTCGGAGAGATGTTCCTCAGGTAACTGCACCAAGCGAACTTTTCCGATGATCAGGATGGTATCGTTCGCGGTGATCGGAATGGTTTCGACTAGATCGAGGGCGAAGCGAAACCGAGATTCAGCCACGAAAGGAGCGGTGATCCCTGGTTCGAAATGAGGGGTTAGACCGGTAGCTGTGAATTCTGAAATCTCGCGTGAATATCTTGCTGAACAATTGTGGGCCTGCTCCAGAATGTCGGAGTGAACGTGATTGATCGTGTAGGAGTGGGTATCGAGTATATTGGACAAAGTGTGCCGATCCACCAAGTCAGGACGTGAAATCAAGCCGATCAACGCAGGATTTGAGCCCAAATGCGTGACGCTAGAAAACGGTGCGAGATTGGTTTGTCCTAAAGAATTGATCGATCCTATTAGAGAAATAGGTTTAGGACCCGGAAGGGTATTGGCGAACTGCACCCTCGCGAGCTTTTCCATCGATTCGATGTCTGCTAGATGGATATTTTTCATCGGGCATACTTCTAAACGAGGTTTCCCCGCTGGGAAGTAGAAAGATTTATAAAATCTGCATAGTATTAGAAACCTAGTTTAGATAAAAACCAAGTCTGACCCCAACCGAAAAAATGACCATGAATTCGAAAAATTACTCTAAAACTCTAGCGATTACCATCATTAGTGCCACGCTTGGAGTGTGTGCCGTGCAGGCCGATGTGAAGCCAAATCCACTTTTTACTGATGGAGCGGTGCTTCAACGTGGACAAGTGCTTCCTGTGTGGGGAACGGCCGATGATGGGGAAAAGGTGACCGTAGAGCTAGGTAAGCAAAAAGTCAGCACCATTGCCAAAGACGGAAAATGGCGTGTGGATTTGAAGCCACTCGAAGTGGGAGAGCCACTCACGATGAAGATTTCTGGTAATAACGCTGTGGAGGTAAAAAATCTATTGGTCGGAGAGGTTTGGGTCTGTTCCGGACAATCGAATATGGAGTTTAAATTTAACGGTGTGACTTCTGCAAATGAGGATCGTCCGAAAGCAACGTATCCAAAGCTCCGGATGTTCACGGTGAAGAGAACGACTGCGAGCTATCCTCAAACTGAATCGGTTGGATCATGGATTGAATGTAAGCCTGAAACGGTCGGTAACTTCTCGGCAGTTGG
>CAWUUP010000014.1:0-2508 GCA_963925255.1 uncultured Luteolibacter sp. | reverse complement strand
ACATGACCGCCACCGATCGCATAGCCAGCGACCATTGCCACGACTGGCTTCGGCAATGAGCGGATTTTTTTCTGAAGGTCTAACACATTGAGGCGTGGGATGCCATCGCCACCGATGTAGCCCGCGTGGCCGCGAACGCGTTGATCGCCGCCCGAGCAGAAAGCGAGATCGCCCTCACCGGTGAGGATGATCACGCCAACCTGTGGATCATCGTGAGCCATATCGAAGGCACGGAGCATTTCCGCAACGGTTTGAGGTCGGAATGCATTACGCACTTCGGGACGGTTAATCGTCACTTTGGCAATCGCACCGTCTTCGCTGGTCTCGTAACGGATGTCTTCGAAATCAAATTTGGAAATCCACATGGAGTGGAAAATGAAGCAGCAAACGCCTCGCCGCAATCAAAACAAAGAGTGAATTTTAGATGCTCCGCAGGCTTTGGACTACTGGGATTCTTTATTCCCAGCTTTTGCGGCTAGATGCTTTTTTCCTTAAGGCATCAGACAACCTGTTGTTGGATAAAGGAGATCTTCAGTATTTAGGTAGCACTGCGATAATCGGACCTTCGCATGAAAGCTGGAAAGAATTCCAGTAGTCCAAAGCCTTCGGAGGTAATCAAAATAAGCTCTCAGAGAAAATCTCTACCTCGGTGAAGGGCAGGCCGGCGAGGAGGCCGTAGGTGTCGTTTCGGTAGAGTCTGGCTCGCATGCTGGCGGGGCTAGACATTCCACAGAGAAAACGAGCGAGCTGGCGTGGCGTTCCTAGAGCGGCATGTTTTTCTTCGAGCAATGCTTGGATTTGCGTGTGTTCAGTCTGGGTGATCTTGCGTGGCTTGGCGCGTTTGAGCTTCACCGGAGCGATCCCACGGCAGCGATCGCAGTGACCGCACGACTCGTCCATTTTCTCGCCAAAATGAGCGAGCAGGGCTTGGGTGAGGCATCGTTTTCCTTGCGCGAGTGATAGAACTTGTCCGAGCCGAGAGAGCTCGCGGGTTTCACGTTCTTGAAGTTTCACAGCCATCTCTGCGGAAATCAATTTTGGATCGGCGTCGGTTTTTTTTAATCGATAAGCCTGTCTCCAACCAGATTTTTTCAGGGCGATATCGCCGCCGGTTTCGAGTTCAGAAATGAGCTCGCGGAGTTTGTCAGGCGAAATGCCGAGTTCAGGTGCGACATCTGGGATTTTCACCGAAAGCCATTTCCATTCAGCATCCAGAGTGGAGAAGATGTGTTCGAGGTTTTTGCGTTCTTTTGGTTTTCGTCCCGATAATAAAGTTTTCAACGGACGAAGTAATTTGATGCGGTAGGTATCAAAGCTTTTACCGCCTACTTCTAGGACCCCATCCATTTCTAGGTAGGTGAAAAGGGTTTCGATCACAGTTTGGCGGATGTCGCAGGTGGTTGCGAGTTCGTAAATTGAGACATCGAATGCTTCGCCCAAACGCAGCACTCGTTCTAACAAATTCCGCACCGCGCGCTCGCTTGGGATATCGGAGAAGATGAAATTTTCGAGCACGGTTTGATCTTCTGCGCAGGCGAGAAGATCGCAGATCGCGGGTTGTCCATCGCGCCCAGAGCGGCCGATTTCTTGGGTGTAGCCTTCAAGGCTTTTGGGTAAGTTGTAATGAAACACCGCACGGATATTGGATTTATCAACACCCATGCCGAAAGCAATCGTCGCGACCACGATCTCGATTTCACCGCCCATGAATTGTTCTTGGATCTCCCTGCGTAGCTCGGATCGGAGTCCTGCATGGTACGCGCGAGCATGGTGTTTGTTTTTTGCGAGAAACGTCGCGACCTCTTCCGCAGTTTCTTGGCGTGTTACGTAAATGATCGCGGGGCGAGAGCAGTGCTGAAGTTTTTCTAACAGAATTCCTTTTCTTTGATCTGCACTGCAGGGGCTGATGCGGAGCTCGAGGTTGTTGCGGTGGAAGCTCAGCTTCACCACATCGTTTTTAGCGATGCGAAATTGCCGGCGGACATCAGCTTCGACCTTCAAGGTGGCGGTTGCGGTAAGTGCTAGAACTCTAGGAACTCGCAACTTACGACAGATCGCTGCGAGCTTGAGGTAGTCGGGTCGGAAATTATGTCCCCACTCAGAAATACAATGCGCCTCATCAACCGCAATTAATGAAATCTTTATGCCTTTGAGTTGTTTTTGAAATTCGGTGTTACCGAGTTTTTCAGGGGATACGTAAAGTAATTTCAACTCGCCTCGTTTGAGTTTTGAGACGGTTTCAATATACTCCTCGGCACTGAGCGTTGAGTCTAGTCTCGCTGCGGCCACGTCTTTCGCAACTAACCCATCGACCTGATCTTTCATCAGCGCAAGCAATGGCGAGATGATCAAAGCCGTTCCTTCCAGGATCACGGCAGGCAGCTGGTAGCAAAGAGATTTCCCGCCCCCAGTTGGAAAAATGGCTAGTGCTGAGCGACCCGCCATAAGGGTTTCGACCACTTCAGATTGCCCAGCTCGTAACTGGTCGAATCCGAAAACTTTTTTTAG
>CAWUUP010000013.1:0-8256 GCA_963925255.1 uncultured Luteolibacter sp. | reverse complement strand
CCCGGATCCTTACCGCTCTCCGACATTTCCTCCAAGAGCCAACATTGGTTGCCTCACAGTGCCGTATATCGGAAAACTTTTGAGATACGCTCTAAAGGCATTTCTGCGTAGGTTGCTTTCTGGAAGTACGAATGGATCGAGAAAATCCACAAAAAGGATGCCTCAGCCATTTGGGGACGCGGGTTTTAAATGGTGATGCTGTGGCGCGCCCAGAAAATAAGCAGATCATTCGTGCTTCCCTTGAAAACGTTACGTTCCATGGGGGTTGCAAGATCACCTAAATAGCGAGGGCTGCGCCAACTAGGGGTATCGTAATGTTTGGCTTTGGAGCCACCGTTTTCCCAAATCACTCCGCCGTATTGCCACATAGACCAGTTGTTCCAGATGCCATATTGTTCCTTGAGCGAATCAGGGGTCAGTGCACCGCTTCCCATAACGCGTTCGGTGCCGCCGGGGCTGTATAGTGCGAGCCAGTATGGAGACTGGCGTATGATATTTTTCTGTGCTGGTGTAGCACGGCTCAAGCGGGCGCGCAGGCCGTCGCTATTTTCGAGATAAGTTACGGGATAGATGCCGGTGCGTTGGTGGACACGTTGGATAAAATCAACCAAACGCTCCGGAGTGGATTGGGTGTCGAAATCTCCAACCAAGAGAATTTGTTTGCCTGAGAGGCCGCGTGCGCGGGCAATAGCATTGACTCGGTTGACGAAGCGATCTGCTTGCAGCGCGGCGGGTTGATCCATAGTGACGAAGTGGTAGGCGCCGAGCATCATACCCTCGCGGTTTGCGGATCTCAGGAAATCGCCAAATTTTTCATCGAGTAGTGGGCCTTTCGCGGAGCGGGCAATGAGAGCTAATCCACCATTTTTTCTTAAAGCAGAAACGTTGTGCTCCGAGAAGCGGCTGCCGCTACGTTGCGCCTCTTTGGGGTCCCAGCCAGAGACGTTCAGGACCACGGGAGAGCGAGAAACGCTGGTTCCGCCAAAGCCATTTTCTCCTCCCATCAAGGACTGATATGCCGTGTTCTGACGATGAACATTAGGGGATTGACCGCCGCACTGAATGAGAAGTGGGATGATCAAAAGAAGGCTCAAGAAAGATTTCATATTTAGCATGGTTCGACCTGGAACGTCACATTTTAAAATCCTCACCGAGGTAGTATTTGCGTGCGATGGGATCATCGACAAGTTCGGCGGAGGCTCCTTCGAGGATGACCCGTCCGTCGTGAATCAAGAAGGCGCGGTCGGTGATGGATAGCGTTTCACGAACGGAGTGATCCGTGATGAGTATAGCGAGGTTATCTCTTTCCCTGAGTTCGCGGACGATGCGTTGGATATCTTCAACCGCGATGGGATCGATGCCTGCGAAAGGCTCGTCTAGCATCAGCACTTTGGGATCGGAGCAAAGTGAGCGAGCGATGGCGAGTCGGCGTTTTTCTCCACCGGAAAGTGTGATGGCTAGGGATTTCGCCAACTTGGTGATATTGAAGCGCGCGAGTAGTTCGTGAGCGCGATCCATTTGATCACTGAGGGAAAGGCCGGGTCGGGTTTCGAGAATAGCGAGTAGGTTATCTAGGACTGATAGTTTGCGGAAAATGGATTCTTCCTGAGGCAGATATCCGAGCCCACGGCGTGCGCGTTGATGCATGGGGAGCTTGGAGATATCCTCACCAAGAAGGTGAATACTTCCGTGTTCTGCTGGGATCAGGCCAGCGATCATATAGAACGATGTGGTTTTTCCTGCGCCGTTTGGACCTAGTAAGCCGACAATTTCCTTGGGCTGAACCGTGATGGAAACATCGTTCACTACCACGCGGCCGGCGTAAGATTTTTTTAATCCTTGGGCTGCGAGGACAGCTGTATCGATGTGTGTGCAGGTGGTGCCGGGATCGTGGGTCATGAGATAAACTATAAATTAAAACGTTAAGCCTCAGGCATTAGAGTTAGCGACCGTCGAATTTGAGGTTGCTACCGCCCACTTCCCACTCTCCTTGGGTAGAAAATGAGCCGGTGTTGAGTAGTCTGAGTGTGAGGTTGGGTTGTTTAGCACGGGCGTAAAAGTTGCCTTGTTTGACCCATGGGTAGCGCTGGCTGATGACGATTTCTTCTTTGGGAACATCGTAAGTAAGGATTCCGCCACTGGCTTCGACGGGCTCTTTGCCAGCGACGCTTTTCTGAACGAGGCGGACGGTGCCGGTAGCGATAAGTTTCTTAACGTTACCAAAATTTGCGGCCGGACCGGAAGCATCGGGCTTCTTCACCACCTTATTTTCATCATCCTCTTTTTTAACGCCTGGGACTGGTTTTTTAGGCTCCTTTTTCTCGAAGAATATTTTAAGCTCATCCGCTCCGCTGAGGGTGAAGCGCGGATCGGTGACCGAGACGTTTTTTAGATAAACGAGGATACCTGCTTCGGCGTCAAAATACATACCGCCGTCACATTTAATGACTGTGTCGTTTGGACCCGGGGAAATTTCGAGAGGTGCGCCTACAGCGGGTGTGGTTTCGGTGGGAATATCTTTTAAATCAGCTGATTTGAGGAAGCTGTGGGCGGCATCAGCGGCTTTTTTTGCTGCGGCTAGATCCGCTTTGAGGCTAGCGTTGATCTCATCGCTTTGGGCGTTGAGCTGTGGTTTGACGGATACCGCAGCGGTGTTGATTTCGGCAAGTTCAGATTGGGAGACGTTCGTGGGCGGTGCGGCAATGGTGAGAGAAGGAGCAAGGCATAGAGCTAGGAGAGCGGCGGCTTTAGTGGTAGTTGGGCGCATCGAAGTGGTGGGTTCTGAGTAGGAAATCCAAGTGGTGGAGGGGCCGATGAGAAATCCCTGGCCGTTTTGGAAAGCGTAAATTAATCCGTTGCCTTTGGCGACAAGGTTGTCGGTGGTGATTTCAATTGGTTCGTCCGCACGAAGTTGGGAGGTGATTTGATTAAATACGGCTTTTTGGAGCTGCACTTTCCCACGAAGGCTGCGGTCAGGCTTATAAAATTTGATGAGGACGTTTTCTCCTTGGATATTCTGGGAGTTAATCAGGGTCATGATTTCCGCTTTAAGATCGCCGACAAGATTGCGTTCTTTGTCGTAACGAGGAAGAAGAACGTCATGCAATACACTACCATTTGGCAGAAGGGACATGGGATTTTTCGTCGCCTCAGCAACGGGATCCTCGGCAAATAAAATACCAGTGGAGAGCAGAAGGATGGAAATACGTAAAATCAATGATTGAAAATGATAAGATCGAGAGAGATTAGCGAGTCGAAATATGGAGATAATCAAGGATTTTTGCGAATGGCAGAATATCAAAAAATGTAATGGCTGAATGAATGGTTAAAGCAGGAGTTGATTTGTGGCAAGGAGAGGGTGAAGCTAAAGGCATGAAACCAAAGGTTGGCGATATGGCGCCGGATTTCCATGCTAAGGTCGTGGATCGGGAAAATGAAGCTCAAGTTTCGCTTACGGACTTACTCGGTGAGCGGGTGGTTCTGGTTTTTTACCCCAAAGACAATACTCCTGGATGCACCATTCAGGCCTGTTCACTTCGTGAGCATTGGGATGAGATCAAAGGTAAAGCGCGCGTTTTTGGCGTGAGCGCTGACAGCGTGGCAAGTCACAGAAAGTTCATTTCAAAGAAAAATCTGCCCTATCCTTTGATTGCGGATGAAGATAAGCAGATCGTCAATGCCTACGGTGTCTGGGTGCAGAAATCGATGCTGGGCAAAAAATTTATGGGGATCGAGCGCAGCACGTTCGTCATCGGCGTAGATGGAAAGATCGAAGCGGTTTTAGAAAAAGTATCGCCGCTGAGTCATACAGAGCAATTGGCTCAAATTCTCGGATAATGGATCAGACGCATAAACATCCAGCGCATGTCGGTTTTGCTACGGTAGCGATCGCGCTGTTGGGTATAGGTCTCGCGGCTGGGCTGGATTTCTTAGGAATAATGGAGCACTTGGACAATTGGATCGCAGCGGTCATAGTGAAGCCTGGATTTTCTGCTCCGGCGCAATCTTTGAATCCCAATTTTGTCTGGGGTGCGACAGGCGCGTTGGTGTTGAGCTTGGCGGCCGTTATGTTGAATATTTCAGGAAGCTGGCGTCGCCTTTTAATCTGGGTGCTGGCTCTGATTATCACCCTCTTCTGGGTGCCGGTATTATTGCTGGCATCATATAAACCTGAAATCGGGGTGGCTGTGGTGGGACTTTTGTGGTCTGGTTGCTGTGCGATGGTTTACTCTATGATTCATGAAATGCCTGCAGATATGACAGAGCAAAACAATACAAACCAAAACGATGGCACGCGCTGATTTTCCAGACCCTGTTAGAAATTTGGTCGCGGAGCTAAAACGGCTTCCTGGTTGGTCCGCGCAGTGCGGAGCGAATGGCCGTTTGGCTACTTCAAAATAAAAAGGCAGAACCGATCAAGCTTTCCGAGTCTCTCATCCACGCTCACGAAACGATTATTCCATGTCCAGTTTGTGGATTTTTTGCGACTCGTGAAATTTGCGAAATTTGCGCGGATGAGAAACGCGATGAATCGCTGTTGTGTGTGGTCGAACAAGCAACCGATGTTCTCCCGCTGGAGCGCGCGGGAGTTTTTAAAGGTAAGTATCATTGCTTAGGCGGAAAATTATCACCCCTAGATCGCGTTTCTCCGGAGGATTTAAATATCCCACAGCTCCTGCAGCGCGTTGATACCAAAGATGGTAATATGGAAATTATACTCGCTCTTGGAGCAGATGTGGAAGGAGAGGCTACTTCCAATTATCTTGCGGATATGTTGCGTGGAAAATCCGCCAAAGTCACCCGAATCGCCCAAGGTCTTCCCGCTGGAGGTGGCTTAGAACATGCGGATGAGTTGACGTTGATTCGCGCGCTTCAAGGACGGCGGGATTTTTAGATTGCAGATCGTTATTTCCCAAAAATATCGATCCTACAAAGTCTTATTCAGTGACTCCCATTGGCGTTTTGTTTTGCGAATATCTTGATGAATGAGCTTTTTAAATTAGAGTTTATATCAATGTATACGATTTTTCGTTTTTTATTCATTTCTCTATTATGCTTCATTCTAGGGTCCGCTCTCAGTGCCGCTTCTATTTCATGCTCGATTGATCCATTACTCAAAGCGTCAGAAAGCTGGAAGATGACCGCGGATGATTTTGAAAAAACCTTCACAGAGAATAACAACAAGCTCTACGTCTGGCTGGCTTTAGATCGCACGCGTGCGAAGCTAACTCGTAAGCTTTATGGAAATGTGGAAATCGATCTCACTGCATTTGATGGCGAGGTTCCCGTGCAGGAAGTGACTGTTGATTTTGCGGACGGTCGTCTAAATCTGATTTCGGTCTCGATCTACAATCGTGCTGATAGCGGACAGATTACTAGGGAAGTATTTGCTGAGCGCTTTAAAAAGGTGGGTAAAATGGTGGGCGAAATTCTAGGTGCGAAACCGCAGCAACGTAAGGCGGATGCAAAAAGCGGTCTCTTGACTGAAGGTTATTCATGGAATTCCAGAGAGACCGGTGTGGCGTTGTTAGAGCATAACGAGGGAGCTTTAGAAAAAGCAGATTTCGAGTTTTTAAGGCTTCGTATCGCACGTCCAAATGCAATCGGCTCATTGGCCTCTTCCATGACGCATACCCGTGGTGGAGCTGCGGCAAAACTCGGGGATCTTACTAAGAATGTCAAAAAAGAGGATAACGGCGATATTATGATTTCTAACATGTCGATGGTTGACCAAGGAGATAAGGGTTACTGCGTGGTCGCGACGGTTCAGCGGGTTTTTGAATACTACGGCATCGGTGCAGATATGCATCAGATCGCACAAATCTCTGATGCGGATCCAAATAGAGGCACCAGCACACTGACCATGGCCAAGGAACTCGATAAGATTGATTATCGATTTAAAACCCGCCTCGACATCATCGGCATGGGTCAGCCAATGACCGAAGTGGATGTAAAAAGAGGCGAATACTTTGTCGGTAAACTCGTCGATGAGCGCAAGTTTCTCAAAGAAATTCACGACTACATCGACGACGGATTGCCTTTGCTTTGGTCACTTGAACTTGGGCGGTTTCCAGAAGTCCCACAACTCAACCCACAAACCTCCGGGGGTCACATGCGCCTCATCATTGGCTATAACGATAAAACCGAAGAAATCATTTTTTCAGATTCTTGGGGTGCTCGCCACGAGGCGAAACGCATGAAAATGACTGACTCGTACAGGGCCTCACACGGACTGTTTGTCCTGAAGCCGACGGTAAGGTGAATGGGAGAAGGTTTTTTGATTTTATCCCAAAGGGATTCCGTATCCCAGCCCGGGGTTTTCGAAACCCCGGTTTGTTGTATGTATGTTTTGACAAGCCTGAAGGGGTTGTGGAATCTCGGTTACTCCCTCATGCCTCAGTCTCTATCGCGTATTTACCTTCATATCGTATTTTCCAGGATGAGTATCGGGTATTATTGCGTAAGCATGCGGTCGATTTTGACGAGAAATTCGTTTGGGATTAATTGACGCACTAACTTCAGAGCGCCTTCGGTGCTCTATTGTGTGATCAGAATCCAGGGGTTATTTAACCCCTGGCTAGAATGCGAAATACCGTTGGTATTCGTATCTGTAATTACGCCAGAATCTGATCCAGCACGTAAGGTAGGATGCCGCCGGCGTTGTAGTAATCGACTTCAGCTGGGGTATCGAGACGCACTTTGAGTGGGATTTCGATCTTGCTGCCGTCAGGTTTGGTAGCGGTTAGAGTCGCGAGTTGCATCGGTTTGAGTTCTCCGGCGATGCCAGTGATATCGAACTTCGCGTCTGCTAGATCTTTCACTTTATCATAATCTGCTTTATCGATGAAGTTGAGAGGAAGCACGCCCATACCGATGAGGTTAGAGCGGTGGATACGTTCGAAGGATTTGGTGACGACGGCTTTGACACCGAGAAGTCTCGTTCCTTTTGCTGCCCAGTCACGGGATGAGCCCATGCCATAGTCTTCGCCTCCGATGGCGATAAGTGGAGTGCCTTCTTCTAGGTAAGCCATGCATGCATCGTAGATGAAGGTTGGGATCGCACCGCTGACAGAAGCGATTTCTTGATCAGGAGCGACAACGCTTTTGGCACCGAAATACTGAGTGTAACCTCCTTCGATTCCTGGGCACATCAAGTTTTTGATGCGGACGTTGGCAAAAGTGCCGCGGGTCATGACGCGGTCGTTACCACGCCGTGCTCCATAGGAGTTGAATGATGCTGTATCGACGCCGTTTGCAAGTAGGTATTGGCCAGCAGGGGAGGTTTCTTTGATCGCTCCGGCAGGAGAGATGTGGTCGGTGGTGACGGAATCTCCAAAAATGCCGAGCGGACGTGCTCCAGTGATGTCTTCGCTTACGCCGATTTTGGTTTCAAAGAACGGAGGAGACTGGACGTAAGTAGATTTTTCATCCCATTTGTAGATTGCACCGGTGGAGCCGTTGATTTCGCCCCATTTTGGATTTGCTGTATCGACGTTGCCGTAAAGTCTCTCGTAAACCTCAGGTTTAAGAGCTGCATCAAGTTGAGCTTTAATTTCCGCTTGGGTCGGCCAGAGGTCTTTGAGGAAAACGGGGTTACCGTTTTTGTCGTTGCCGAGGGGTTCGGTGGTGAGGTCGATATCTACGCGGCCAGCAAGGGCGTAGGCAACGACGAGTGGAGGAGACATGAGGAAGTTTGATTTGATCGAACCATGAACCCTGGCCTCGAAGTTACGGTTTCCGGAAAGCACTGAAGCGCAGACAAGGTTACCTGCTTTGATTGCGCCTTCGATAGCTGGATGGAGTGGGCCGGAGTTTCCGATACAAGTGGTGCAACCGTAGCCGACTGTCTCGAAGCCGAGTTGGTCGAGTTCTTTGGTGAGGCCTGTGGCGTCGAGATAATCGGTGACAACGCGGGATCCTGGTCCGAGGGAAGTTTTCACGAAAGGTGCGATGGTGAGACCGAGTTCGTTGGCAGCCTTCGCGACCAAGCCGGCAGCGAGCATGACGCTTGGGTTGGAGGTGTTGGTGCAGCTGGTGATCGCAGCGATGAGCACCGAGCCGTGACGGATTTCAGTGCTGATTGGGTCAAAGGCTTCTTTGGTGAGGACCCTGTTTGGAGTCGGACGATTGGAGGTCATCTCCGCTTTGTCTCGCTCGGAGCCGGGTGTGACGCCTTCCAAAAGAGAGCCGACTGCGTAACCGGCTGGTTCTGGCATTTCGACTGGGACGGTGATGTTGCGTTGATCTGCGCTGAGG
>CAWUUP010000012.1:0-5794 GCA_963925255.1 uncultured Luteolibacter sp. | reverse complement strand
TCTCAGCATACTGGCGACAAATAAGGATCATACGGCGGGCGTCTATGAGATAGGGATGAATCATGCTGGCGAGCTTGCTCCGCTCTGTGAAATTGCCCGCCCACAATATGGCATCATCACAAATATTGGAACAGCTCACATCGAGTTTCTGGGATCTCGTGAGGCGATCGCAGAGGAAAAAAGTACACTCGCACGTTATCTTCCTGAAACTGGAATTTTATTCACACCTGCGGGATGTGATTTTAATGAGTATTTCCGCTCAAGAACAAGTGCCAAACTTATTCATGTTGGCAACGGACGGGGATTAGTGCGTGCCGAAAATCCTAAACCCAAATCCGATGGAACTTGGATTGATCTGGTGATCCAGGGCGAGGATAGCATCGAAGTGTTCATTCCAGTTTTAGGTAAGCACATGATCACCAACGCCTTACTCGCAGCGGCCTTGGGTTGGAAACTTGGACTCAGTCCTAAGCAAATTGCTCAAGGTCTAACATCTGTGAATCTGACCTCTGGTCGTATGCGTCGCATTGAGTGTGAGGGAATTATACTTCTGGATGATACATACAACGCGAACCCAGAGTCTATGGAAGCAGCATTGGATACATTATGTGAAATGGAAGTTCCGAAGGGTGGTCAGCGCATCGCAGTTCTCGGCAGAATGGGAGAGCTCGGGCCATTCGCATCCGAAGCGCATTTACGAATTGGAAAACTTGCAAAATCCAAAGGCCTTCGCCTCATTGCTGTAGGTGAGGGAGCTGAAAAAATAGCGATGGGCGGAGATTCGATTTATTTACCAGACATTCATAGTGCTGCCGAGTGGCTTCACTCCAATACAAATTCTGGCGACATCGTTTTGTTTAAAGGAAGTCGCTCAGCCGCTATCGAAAAAGTTCTTCAAACCGCATTTCCAACCGCATGTTAACCGCTATTTACGATTTTTGGTATGCCGCTTTCCAAGCCGAAATTGCTTCTGATACAGATGGCTGGGCGCATACATTTTCTTTCCTTAATTTGTTTAAATACGTCACGTTTCGTGCTGCAACTGCTGGACTTCTGGCATTTGCGATTTCGATCATTCTCGGTCCATGGATCATACGTAAGTTAATTTCACTAAAAGTTGGACAACCGATCCGCACGGCGGAGGAAGTCCACAAACTTGCCGAGCTACACGGTGGAAAAATTGGCACTCCCACGATGGGCGGAGTGCTGATTATTGCCAGTGTTCTAATCTCAACATTGGTTTGTGCACGGATTTTCAATCCCTTTGTAGTGGTATGCGCTTGCACGATGTCTGCATGTGGTCTTCTGGGTTTTGTTGATGATTACGCGAAGGTTAAAAAGAAAAACTCAGATGGTGTTTCGAGTCGAACCAAGTTGTTCTGGCAGCTTGTGATTGCTCTGATCGCTTCTTGTTTTATCTATTTTAAAACAGAGATTTCTGGTTTCCATGCAACAGCTCAGCAGATTCAGGATGGAGTTGCGGGTTTCCAATTGCGTGATAATTCGATCGGAATCGGCGAAATTTGTTTCCCGCTTTTTAAAGCGCCATTGATCAACCTAGGAATCTTTGTGATTCCTTTTTTTGTGCTGATCATTATTGGCTGCTCGAATGCCGTGAACTTAACAGACGGGCTTGATGGCCTTGCTACGGGCTGCACAATTTCCGTGGCACTCAGTTATGCAATGCTGGCTTATTTGGCAGGGCATTTGTTTTTGGCGACGGAATACCTTGTGATTCCCTACAACCACTATTTACAGGAGCTCGCTGTTTTTCTTATGGCTTTAGCTGGAGCTTCATTTGGATTTTTATGGTTTAACTGCCATCCAGCGAAAGTGTTCATGGGTGACACCGGCTCTCTCGCCATTGGCGGTGCGCTAGGCACAGCTGCTATTTGCACAAAACAAGAGCTACTACTCGTCATCATCGGTGGTGTGTTTGTGATGGAGGCACTCTCAGTGATGCTTCAAGTCGGTTCATTTAAACTCCGTAAAAAACGCATCTTCAAGATGGCGCCAATTCATCATCACTTCGAGTTACTCGGATGGCATGAGTCTCAGGTCATTATACGATTTTGGATTCTATCCATTATGCTCGCGCTGTTCGGAATAGCCCTACTCAAAATTGCCTAAATCTTTATGAATGAATCCTTCGCAATTTCCGGAAAGCATATCGCCATTTTTGGCGCTGGGCGTTCGGGTGTTGCGGCGGCAGCCATCGCCTTGCGTGAGGGAGCAAAAGTTTCTATATGGGATCAAGGCGATCTCGAAGCGTTTAAAAACGTTCCAGCGGGCGCTGAGATTCATGCTAATCTAAATATGGGTGATGCAGATAATTTCTCTGCGGACATGATCGTCATCAGTCCGGGTATTGATACCTATTCGCCTTTGGTTCAGGCCTTTGCAGATCAAGCCTACTTGATGGGAGAGACGGAATTTGCATCGAGATTTTATCACGGAGGAATCATTGGAATTACTGGAACTAACGGAAAGACAACGACCACAGAGTTAGTTTCAAGGATTCTCAATGAAGCTGGAAAAGGTGGGACTCCCTGCGGAAATTATGGCATTCCGTTATCTGAGGTTTTGCTCGGCTCCGATATACCCGCTGCGATTTCGTTGGAGCTCTCCTCTTTTCAACTTGAGACAATTCATACACTCCGTCCGAACGTTTCCATCTGGTTAAATTTTGCGCCAGATCACATGGATCGATATCCTACGGTCGATGCTTATAAAAACGCCAAACTTCGCATTTTCGAAAACCAGCTCGCTGAGGATACCGTGATTGCTCGATACGGTGAGGCGTTGGGACAGGTTACGCCTAAAATCATCACTTTCTCAACGGAATGCTTGGATGCGGATTTCTATTCGGATGGAAAGACGATAATTCATCAGGGTGAAGTTATTTTGGATATCGAGGCTCAAACGGCTTTGCGCGGACTTCACAATGCCGAAAATGCCATGGCAGCTATGGCGGCATGCTTGGCATATGGAATTGATGCTGAAACCATTCGTCGCGCGCTTGAAGGTTACGCACCCCCGGCGCATCGTTGTGAGTTAGTGCGCACTCTCGATGGGGTAGAATACATCAATGATTCTAAAGCTACCAATCTTCATGCCCTACAAAGCGCGATACGTTCACAAAGTCGTCCAATTATCTTGATTGCTGGAGGCAAAGAAAAAGGTTTAGATTATTCATCAGTATTGCCGTTCCTTAAAAATCAAGTTTTAGAAGTGATAACATTTGGCGAGATCGCTCGCCCTCTTGCTGATCTTTTTGTAACGGTTGTACCCAGTTCTAAAGTATCTACTCTTGAGGAAGCTATTCATCACGCACGCTCTGTCGCACCGCGCGGCTCCACTATTCTTTTATCTCCAGGCACTTCGTCTTTTGATCAATTCAAAGGATACGAACACCGTGGAAATGTTTTCAGAGACATCGTCCAAAAAATTCATTAATATCAATCCTAAGTAAAGACTATGAAAATCGATCAAATTCCAACACGCCGTAAACCTGTAAAAAAGACGGTTTATGCTCGTCTTTTCAATAAAACAAAATTCCGTAAGCAGCGGGCGTCTGCAGCAGCCGCATCGCCTGATGACTTCGAATACTCAGGTAGCAATATCTCGCGTTCGCTTTCGATTATTTTCGCGATCCATATTTTAGCAATTGGTATGATTTTCATCCACAAGCAGTATCTCTCAGGAAGAACTGATACCCCCCCAGTTACAAACCAGACTGAAGCTGCTCATGCCGTGGTAGCTGCATCACCAGAGCGAGCGGACCAGCTTCCGGAACTTAGCAGTGGAGACAAGCCATACATGGTGAAGAAGGGCGATAACTACACGATTATTGCCAATAAGTTTGAGGTGGAAGAGGCTGATTTACGCAAACTGAACCGTGGAGCTGACATTCGTGCAGGTGCCGTGCTCCGTATTCCTCAGGCAAAACGCATCGTTGCGGTTGAGCCAGTTGAGGTTGAAGCGATTCGCAATCAGGCGCCTCCAAATGAATCAGAACGTGGATTGGTTGAGATTTTACCGTCTACAACTGGATCACAGAATCATGTAAGCCAGCCAGTTGCTATACCTAGAGCTGTGCCAGCAGTAGCCACCGGTCAAACTCACGCAGTTAAGCCTGGTGAGAGTATTTGGAGAATTTCAAAACAATATAATTTAACCGAGAAAGATCTGATGAGCTTGAACGGAATTTCCGATCCAAGCAAACTCAGAGCAGGTCAAGTTCTCAAGTTACGTTGATTCTCGTTAGGTCCTCGCGGCCATGCCTTAGTTAACAAAATCCATCCGTGCTTAAACATAGCTCAACCATTTTGATCGTCGCAGTCGCCTCCCTTTGCGGGTTGGGCTTGGTGATGTTGGCTAGCACAGGTTTCTGGGTGCGCGGATTAGAGACTCCTTACTATTTCGTCACCCGACAATCTATCATGGTCGGGGTTGGTATAATTGCCGCGATCATTATGGCAAAAGTGCCTATGGATTGGATACGATACATGACTCCCGCTGCCTATTTGTTAAGCTGCGTGGCTTTAATACTTTGCTTTGTTCCGGCAGTTAATGTTGAACTCTATGGTTCAAAGCGCTGGATTGAGTTCCCCGGCATTGGTCAGTTTCAACCTTCTGAGGGTGCTAAAATGATCTTAGTCGTAGCGTTGGCTGCGTGGTTCTCGCGTTGGCAAACCGAAGTGAAAACTTTCTGGCGTGGATTTGTTCTACCTGGATTAATCGCACTGGTGCCCATAGGTTTGATCGCCGCCGAGACGGATGTAGGAACGGCTCTTGCTCTGGGGGTAACGGTCGGAGCTATCATGTTTTGTATCGGCACACGTATCACTTTTATGCTTCCTACGGCTCTTTCGGCCGCCTCATTTGCAATATGGTATATTCTCAATAATCCTAACCGTCGAGGTCGTATCGATGCTTGGCTAGATCTAGAAAACCCGATTCACCAACTCGATCGCGGAATGCAACAGTGGCGAGCGCTTCTTGCTCTAGGAAATGGCGGTCCATGGGGAGTTGGACTTGGCAATGGGGTTGAAAAGTTCGGAACTCTTACGTTTGCTCACATCGATTTCATCTTTCCCGTCATTGGAGAAGAGCTCGGCCTGATAGCGACATTGGGCGTTGTGCTTTGCTATGTTCTTATTGCGATCGGTGGAATCGGAATCGCGGTTCAGGCAAAACAGGTTTTCGAGCGCTGTATTGCATTAGGATTAACCTGCGTCATCGTTATTCCAGCGATGGTTAACATCGGTGTGACAACTGCTGTTCTTCCAAACGATGGACTACCTCTTCCATTTGTCAGTTACGGTGGAACCAGTTTGATCTTTAGCCTTGCTGCTGTGGGATTACTCGTAGGAATTCATCGCCGTAAGCAACTTGTACCATCACAGGCTTATCCTATTGGTAGTAAAGTTAAATTCGCTGTCCGCCTCTGAAGGCGGTTATTTAACTACTACGTTTATAGTAATTAAGTTATTTTTGTTGGTTTTTAATAAGAGTAATTTCGGATCGTTAGGTAGGGCTGAGATTTTTTATTGGGGTGAGTGGAGTTTTATGGGTGATTTGAGGGGGCGTTATGTGGAGGATTGGCCCAGTTGAATCCATTCTATCTCAAGTAATTCAAGGGATTTGAGGAGTCTTAAAAAAACTTCAAAAAAATCAAGAAAACGTATTGACGCAGGGTGGGGTTGGCATGTAGTTTCCGCCCGCCGTCGCGAAATGCTTCGGCGCGAGAGACTCTCAGTCGGTCGCGGTAATAAGTATGAAGTGAGCTTGT
>CAWUUP010000011.1:0-3046 GCA_963925255.1 uncultured Luteolibacter sp. | reverse complement strand
CGTTGCAGCAATGTGCCAAGTCTCTGCAAGGATTGGATTCTATATATGGTCGGATGTCGGTTCATCGATCATCAAAGGGGTTGTGGATCGTGAATGATTCTTTGAAGGCGCCGTTCTGGACGGTGAAGAATGTGATGACTCAGATGGAGCATGCCGTGGCTCCCCGTAAGACGCTCGTCTTTGGGAGTTTTTCGGACACTGTTGGTTCGGATTCCGATAATTACAGGAAAACTGCGAGGTGGGCGCTTGAGTTCGTCGAGCGCGTTGTTTTTGTGGGCAAAAAAGCGAGTTATTTGCACAAATTGATGACACCAGAATTGGAAGGACGTTTATTTGTCTTTCAGGCGATTGATGATGCCGCGCAATTTTTGATGCGTGATGTGGTTGAAGATGAGTTGGTGCTCATCAAATCTGGTAAGATCGAGCATTTGGAGCGCTTGATTTACGCTCAAGAGAGTGAACCCAAATGTTGGATTCAAAGCTGCCAAAAAAATATAGATTGTCGGCAGTGTGAGGAAAGCGGACTAATCTGATCTGGCGAATCACAAAGCAAACTGCGAGCAACCCCCTTTTCCCTTGCTCGGTTCGCCCCTTCAGGGTATTTCACGTGCTAGGGGAAAAAGTAATCTCCTAGCATTTGAATACTCATTTCAAATGATTGACACGAGCGAGCGCTGGCCGCTGAAGTTGCAGCCGCGTTGAAAGTATTGAGAGACTTAGAATCACAGTTGGAACCCGTAGAGCGAAAGGCCGCCGACGCTGCCGACGCGCTCACTGCCGCTCTTGTCCACCCTTCAGCGGCAGGATCTGACAATCCCAACGGCTACCACCGCGACAGAGGCCGCACCATCGTAGAGAGTTATTTTCACGGCACCTATCCCGCCGCCATGCTTCGCGAGCGCATCAAGACACTTTTACAAACGACTTGGGGCACCGCTCACATCCCTCGTGAAGCCGCGATTGTTGCCGCCGGATTCGATGCCGAGATTAAGGCGATCCAAGCAGGCACGGCCACACTGAAAACCGCGCTCAAGGAGCTTCAAAAGATTTCTTCATAGGTGAGGAGAGCTGCAAGCGAGAACCCGACGTGGCTTCGATTACCGCGTCGGGTTTTTCGTGTCGTGGTGAGACCACTAAAAAAAGCACCGTGAAAGAAAGTAGGGGACACTTTAGAGTACAGTGTCCCACTTATTAGGGCTTAAATCCTTATAGAATAAGATGGTGCGCGATACTGGGTTCGAACCAGTGACCCCCTCCGTGTCAGGGAGGTGCTCTACCACTGAGCTAACCGCGCATTCCGAGGATGTCCTGCGGGCGGCGAAACTAGTGTTAAAGTCGCATTTTACGCAACCCCTTTTTCCAAAGATGCGTAAAATTTTCATTTATGGACCTCTTGGATTCCCGCTTGAGTTCTTTTTGACCTAGGCACAGGCTAACGCCGGTTTATGAAACTTTTTTACCTACTGCTCGTTTTCACCGCTTCTGTTTCTGCTGAAGTCCCTGAAATCTTTAAATCGCTATTTGAAGAAGAAGTGCCCGTTAAGGCAAATATCGGCATTGTCATACCACCTCCGGAAATCGATAAATTCATGGCTAAAGTTGAAATCGCGGCTCGTAAGGATCTAAAATGGTTTAAGGAATATTCATCCGCCGCTAAACCAGGAGTTCCACTTCCTTATCATGAAAACCTTGGCCTCACAAAAGATGAGTATGGTGAATACATTGCGCTTTGGGCGAAACGTGAGTTCAAATCCACTGAAGAAGTCATTCTCGTTCTGCGTAAAACGTTTGGCAATACGTGGACTCTAACTGCCACCGGCAGTGCTGGTGTGATCTCAACGCTACGCTACGATCCAATTAAAGATAACTTCCTCTCTCCAGGTGGAACTCTGGGGCGTTTGGATGACATCAAAACTGACGAGAATCATATTCTCGGAGCCTGGTCCGCAAAAGAATGGCGCTTCCAAGAAAACAGTCTTCTGGGCCTAACTAAACTTAACTTCGCAGTCGGCAAATTCGACAAAGGCGAACTAGGTATCATCATTTATCATGCCCAAGAAATTTCACCTGAAGGCAACAGCGTTTACGATAAAAGCTTAGCCATGCGTTTCCCTCTTGGCAAAGCAGGCCACTTTAAGCCTCAGACCACACCCGTAAAACCAAGGTAAGTTGTCTAAATCGCTAATCCGGAGAAATCTCCAAACGGGAAGGCCTACGAAGTCGGATCGTTTCCTCGACATCACCTAAATCCAAGCTATCGAGGACATTGGTAGAACGATTTATGAGACCAGTTCCGGAGTTGATCGCGACATCGCCTGGTAATTCCGTGTGATAGGGATCCTCTCCAATCAGAACCAATTGTACGGGTCGAATCGGCATCGTATCCAAAGCAGGGAGATTACTGAGTGCATGTGACGTATCGATCTCCATGGGATGCGACCCAGAATGAATGCCACAAAACGGCAGGCCTTGGGTGCCTTCTTTCATATACTCGATCCATTCAGTGCTGACCGATTTAGCCATCCCTGTCTCCAAATTTTCTTTGAGCTCTTGGCAATACTCAGATGCGCGCTGTCCCGAAACCGAACAGATTTTCACCTCAACCAATCCAACAGGACGATAAATCTCGGTAGAAGTAAGTGAGGGAGTTTTTAACGCATTCATCACCGCAGCCCATACAGGCATTGCCAAATCACGGCTGAATGCGCCTATATAAATTGGCTTACTGTTACCTTGAAGAAATCCAGTCCAAACACCGCAGCTTAATCGACCGTTATATCCCAAAAACCATGCGTCGGAAAAGTCATTTGTAGTCCCACCTTTACCAGCTCCGTGAAAAGGCTTCGCGACGAGTTGGTCTTTCAAACCTCGAGCACTACCTCTTTCCATACCAGCCTCCATCATATCATGAATCTGCCACGCCACCCTTTCATCTAAGAGCCGACCCGATGGGTTAGATGGCGGGGTTTTCTTATACACTACGACACCGTTCACATTTTCGATTCGTGAAACATAAGTGAATTTGTCCGGACCTTTTTTACCTCCC
>CAWUUP010000010.1:0-3430 GCA_963925255.1 uncultured Luteolibacter sp. | reverse complement strand
TCGAGCGCATGGCGAAATCCGCCTTCGGTCTCAGCCTGTTGCCTTATGTTTCCGAACTAAGCTTCGCTCAAGAAATTAGCCAAGCCAAGCCGGGTGCAGGGAAAGCTAAAGCGGTAATCATGCTGCAGCTTACAGGAGGATTGAGTCAGATCGATAGTTTCGATCCTAAAACTGGCGCATCCAAAGGTCCTGGCTCAGCGGTTAGCACCAAGGCAGGTTATCAGGTTTCATCGTTCCTTCCAAAGATCGCGAAAATTGCCGATAAGATTACGGTGATCCGCAGCATGACAGCAAAAGTTGGTGTCCATGAGCATGCTCAATATCTGATGCGCACGGGTTTTGAAAAACGCGGAACACTGGTGCATCCAACCCTTGGCGCATGGGCACAAAATTTTCTTGGTCCAAGTCACCAGACTTTGCCGAGCAGCGCGTGCGTGAACCGCCCGGCCGATCATGGCAACGGATTTTTCCCTGCAACCATGAGTCCCATACCGATTCTTGATCCCGATGCAGGGCTGCAAAATACGATCGCCAAAGCAGATTCAGCCGTGATGGAAAAACGTTTATCGCTACTTCGCCAGATGGACAGCGATTTCAGCGATGCCATCAATGATCCAAGTGTTTCCGCATATAATGATTTTTATGAAAGCACACTGCGCCTGATGAAGGGTGAAGATTTACAATGCTTCGACCTTGAAAAAGAACCCACTAATCTGCGCGATAAGTATGGTAGAAATAAGTTTGGTCAAGGTTGCTTGCTTGCGCGGCGCTTGGTCGAAGGCGGTGTGCGTTATGTCGAAGTGCAAAGTGGCGGCTGGGACATGCACAAAGATCTCGAGGGCGGCATGGAAGACAGCGGTGCGGAGTTTGATACCGCGTTCGCCGCTCTGATTAGCGACCTAGATTCACGTGGCTTGCTCGATAGTACGATGGTTGTCGTAGCAACCGAGTTTGGACGTAAACCTAACTTTGATGGCAGTGGCCGTGGTCACCATCCTTTGGCGTTCTCTTGCGCACTCGCGGGTGGTGGCGCAAAACGTGGCTACGTCCACGGTGCTAGCGATGCAGCAGGCGGTGAGATCGAAAGAGACCCGGTCACAGTCGGCGATCTTCACGCGACGGTGGCGCATGCCTTAGGTTTACCAACTGGAGAAGTGGTGCTTAGTCCAAGCGGACGCCCATTCACGATCGGCAACAAAGGCAAACCTGTGAGCGGTGTTTTTGCTTAGACTATTTGCCAACAATCTAAGCGTGAAAGGTCGAGACTTTTGGCTGCCGCTCTAACCTCACGCAGCAGCACGCAGCAGTTCTTCGACCAGCGGAATATCTGCCTCTGCCCAATCTAAATCTCGGAGTTCTGAGACTTTGCACCAGCGAATTTCCTCGTGCTCGTGGGCGTGCGGCGCCCCTTGGGTTATTTCACAAAAGAAACCGCGCAGGCGGATCGAAACCGCACCATCGGTCCATTCGACAGAGGCTGAAAGCGGCTCCCCAACCCTCACGGTGATGCCGAGTTCTTCTTGAAGCTCTCTAGCCAAAGCGGCCTCGGGTGTTTCTCCGACATCAATTTTTCCGCCTGGAAATTCCCACAAACCACCCAAGTGCCGCTCCATGCCACGGCGACAGGCGAGGAATTCTCCTTCAGTATTTCTAATGATTCCACAGACGACTTCGAGCATGGGCGCAGGTTCGTTAAATTGGATCTCGTTTCACGAAAACAGGGTCCGCAGGCAAGAATTCGACAATGCGGTTTGTATCTCCGTAAGCTCTCCATCCGCATTCCCTTCCAAGGCATGTTTCAGCGCTGCGATCAATAGCTGAGGCTGTTGATCGATTTCGATATCGAGAGTTTCAGGGAAGATTGCATCGAGTAAGGTGATCCCAAAATCGTTGGGTTCAATCAATTCCTCTGCCCAACCAAGGATCGTTTCGATGGGCGACGATTCAGGAAATCGCTTTTTGATGAGAGCGAGTATATCGGCTTGATTCTGCACGTTCATCAGTAGCGCGAGGAAAAATCGATGCTCTGGATTGACGATGAAATGACGCATCTGGGAGATCGTTTCTCGGCGAAGGCTTTCGGTCAGCGTATCGTGAACGCCCATCGCAAGCTCGCCGTGTTTTTGCTGAAACGTCGTAAGAATCACATCCCACTCATCGATTTCTTTCAGGTATGGCATGGCGTGACGAAGCATGTTGAAGCCGCGCTCGAAATCCAAACGCTCTACCATTTCATTGATGTAAGTTGCGTAGTTGGGATCATGGGTTGTTTCGAGCACGTCGATCAATTGCTTACGGCGCGCTGTCAGGGCATCCGAGTGAAGCGGGTTGATCGCGATGTGAGGCGGAAGGTAATTGTATTGCGGTCCCGTGCCAGGATCGTGATGGGTGCGAATCACCAAAGTGACGGAAGGAGTATCGAGATGGAAAAGCGAGTGGATGCATTCGCGACCCGAAGTGATCGGGATTGTGCTTCCAGTTTCTAACAACTCGACCTGTTTCACACGGAGGTCGCCGACGCGGATGTGTGGAGTTACTGAGCGAGCTCCGACAAAATCGAATTCAGAGTGCACACTGGAACCTTGCATTACATGGAACGCTCCCGAGAATTCGTGTTGATGGATTTCCGTCGTTCCCTCCATCCAGTAGAGCAGCTGAATATAAAAACGCGTATCATTGAAGGCGATCAACTCAGGTTGGCCGAACCCAGATTCACTTTGAAAAGGTTGTTCATCGTTGGAAAGAAACTCGTGAATCAATTCCTGCATATCGCCGTTTGCAGAGGGTGGAGCTTCGTCAATGGCAGTGCGTGCAAGCTCCGGAAATACCTCGAGCGAGAAATTCTGCAGCCGCCACCGCTCCAAAACCGTGTGCCCAAGCTTTTCAAAATAGGAATTCATGTGAACTCATCCTGCGTCCAACCCATGCTCCGGCACAAGGGATAAGAATGCAGGCCGCCTACATTAGGAAATATTGAACCGCAACCGTAGCGCAGCGGAGATGGCCGGACATTGAAACTCTGACCTTTCCGGCAAATGGACAGGATGGACGCAGATGGACGTTAATGAGGAAGAATTGTAAAAAAACTATGAAAATTTTACGTTCGCATGCTACATGAAATTTTTTCCTACCTCTGCATTTTCATTCTTATTCCCTCCTATCCCCTCTTATCTGCGTCCATCTGCGTTCGTCTGCGGTTGGATTCTTTCAACTCACCATCGCCAAGCCCGCGATGTGCCCGCCGGTCCATGCAGCTTGGAAATTAAAACCGCCGGTAATGCCATCGATATCGAGGCACTCGCCCGCAAAGTGCAACCCAGGAACGATGCGGCTCTCCATTTTACGGAAATCGATTTCCTTCAATTGAACTCCACCACAGGTGACGAATTCGTCCTTGTTGGTGGTTTTTCCTTTGACCTGAAACCGGCAA
>CAWUUP010000009.1:0-6496 GCA_963925255.1 uncultured Luteolibacter sp. | reverse complement strand
CCTTCGAGTGCATTACCGTTCTGGTGACCGATGATACCACCAGCTGCTGCGCCAAGGAGCGCTCCACCAAGAGCGCCGCGTTGAGTGTTAGGACCGGTAGGGGCGGTGCAGTTGCTGAGGGCGATGCTCGAAATAGCGGCGATTGATAAAAGAGCTAATTTTTTCATGATATAATTTTTTGTTATTAATTAATAGATGGTTGGCTGAGAAATTCAAGGAATTTGAATGATGGATTCTATTTCTTATTACTTTAATTTCAGCTATATATCCGACTTATAAGCGGCTTGGGTTATTCAATTTTTTTAAAGATTTCTTTAAAAATCCTATGATTTGAGTCAGACGGTTGCAACTTCAGGTGAGGATTGAGGTAGAATAGGCGCCAGAGGGTAGAGACCGAGTTTCGTTAGTAGGGCTTGGTCTTTTTTAACGGATGGATTCTCAGCTGTGAGAAGTTTATCTCCGTAGAAAATGGAGTTAGCGCCTGCAAAGAAACAGAGCGCCTGCGCCTCATCGGAGAGGCGAGTTCTACCAGCGGAGAGGCGCACTTTTGCTTTAGGCACAGCAATACGGGTGAGCGCAATCATGCGGACAATATCAAAAGTATCGACTTGCGGATTTTCGGCAAGTGGTGTGCCGGGCATAGGCATGAGGGAGTTGATTGGCACCGACTCAGGTTGTGGATCGAAATTCGAAATGATTTCGAGCATGCGGAGTCGGTCGGTGATGGTTTCACCGAGACCAAGAATGCCGCCGCAGCAAACTGACATGCCCGCGTCCTGGACGTTCTGGATCGTACGGAGTCGATCTTCGTAGGTGTGCGAAGTGACGATGTTCGGATAGTGCTCGGGTGAGGTATCAAGGTTGTGATTATAGGCGGTTACACCGGCTTGTTTGAGCTGCTTAGCTTCGTCTGGGCCGAGTTCACCGAGAGTGACACAAACTTCCATGCCGAGTTTGGAAACATCTTGGATAATATCTAGCACCTGCTCGAAGCGTTGAGTGCCACCGCGAACTCCACGCCATGCAGCTCCCATGCAGAAGCGAGTAGAGCCAGTTTCAGCGGCAACTTTCGCGCGTTCTAAGATATCGCATTTCGACATGAGACGTTCACTTTCTACTCCGGATTTATAGCGAGCTGATTGAGCACAGTATGAGCAATCCTCAGAGCAACCACCGGTTTTGATGGAAAGAAGTGTGCAGAGTTGTACTTCAGGCTTATCCCAGTTTGCTTGATGCACTTTTCTGGATTTTTGGATTAGTTCAAAAAATGGAAGCGAGTGAAGGTCTTGTAGTTCTTTGAGATTCATAGTGAAAAATTACAGATTTTAATGATTAGCTCTTAGTTGAGTTGGTGAATATGAGTTAACGAGTCCAACCATCATAGCCTGTTGGCATAAATCCTTGGCCTACCATAGTGTAGAGAGTTTTGCCTTTTGCTCCGATGAGTGGAACCCCTAAATTCTTTTTCCAAACCCTAGACATGGAGGCACCGGTGTGACAGCCCCATGATTTACAAATGGCATTTTTAGCGAAGATCGATGACTTAATTTTTTGAAGTTCGTCTTCATGAAGCCATGCGATGGAAGCAGCCATGATGCTGTTTCCGTAATCGAACATGAATGAAAATTTATTAGAATGACCGAAGTAGTCAAAAGTTTCGACGGACTTGTGAGGGAGAGAGTTGATTTTTGATATAAAATCAGAGGAAGAGTTGAACCAGATAAGGGTCGCTTTGCGTTTGGCTGCCTGCTCGGTGATCCATGTGATATAGGGTTTTTGATCTTCGTGCCCCCTTGCTTCATAGCCAGGTTTGTAAACTAACCAAACAAGTGGAGCTTCTTTTCCATAAGCCTGGCGGATTTCTGCCATGTGGAGTGTAGAGGCGCGCACGAAGTTTGCCCACCAGCGGTCATGGCGATCATCTGCCGTGCGATAATCCTCCCAGGCGCGAAGGGCAGGTCCGCCGCAAACGATGACATGTTCTGCTTTGGTAAACTGTGAGAGAAGCAGAATAGATAGGAATAAAGCTTTCATCACGTGGGGCATGCTGGGGTTGTAAACCTAGGGGTGACTTTGGGTCAATCGGTATCGCAAATGCGGCGAGGTGAAATAGGTTTAGCGATCGCGTTCGAAACGCAGGACTTTTTCGCCTTCGCGATAGTAATTGAGTCGATCTCGAGCTTGGACTTCGAGGTAGGACTGATCTTCACGCAGAGCGTAGAGCTCTATTTCTCGATATGCTTTAATATCTAAAGCCGTCTGTTCACGATCTTGGGTGCTACGAAGTTTTGCCTGAAGTTTATCATTTTCGCGCTTGGAAGGATAGGCAGATACAACGATCAGCAGTCCAAAGGACATAGCCGTGAAAAGGTAGAGAAGTCGATTTGTGCCCTTGATAAAACGGACTCTCGACTCCAATCGCGCTAGTTTTTGTGGTGTGAACTTGGGTTTAGCCATTTCCGAAGTGCTTATGTTTGAACGGATTCTAGGTTAATTGTCAAGCAAGGTTAAGTTTCTAAACCCCAGCTTAGGGATTGCATGGCTGAAAACTTGCGCCTAGCTTCGGCGCCCCGGAGCAGCCGGTGGAACTAGAAACAATGAAATTACCTCATGTGGCGATTGTCGGGGCGACGGGTGCCGTCGGCGTGGAAATGCTTCTCTGCTTAGAGCAGAGGAACTTCGAATTGAGCGAGCTGACGCTTCTTGCATCGGCTCGGTCGGCTGGAAAGAAGGTAATTTTTCGCGGTGAGGAAATCGCTGTAAAAGAGCTGAAGCATGATTCGTTTCAGGGTATCGACATCGCTTTATTCAGTGCGGGTGGAGATATTTCTAAAGAATTTGCACCATCGGCGGCAGCTGCGGGTGCGGTGGTAATCGATAATTCATCGGCATTTCGTATGGATGAGGGTGTGCCATTGGTAGTCCCTGAAATTAATCCAGAGGCTGCGAAAAACCGCCCGAAAGGAATAATCGCGAACCCAAACTGCACGACGATTATTTCGCTGATGGCGCTTGCACCTTTGCATGAGCAGTTTGGTTTGGAGAGCGTCATCGCATCAAGTTACCAAGCTGTATCCGGATCCGGAGCGCAGGGTATTATTGAACTCGAAGAGCAGGTAAAAGCTATTGCGAACGGTCAACCATTCACGCCGAAAGTTTACCCGCGTCAGATTGCCTTCAACGTGATTCCACAGGTCGATGTCTTTACAGAAAATGGTTACACAAAAGAGGAAATGAAAATGGCCTACGAGGGTCGTAAAATTCTTGGCCATCCAGATTTAAAAGTTTCATGCACCTGTGTGCGTGTGCCTGTGTATCGCTCACATTCAGTTTCGATCACAGCAAAGTTCACTAAAGAGCCAAGCGTGGAAGCTGCAAAAAACGCTTACATTGGTAAACCTGGTATCCAACTAAAGGATGATCCTTCGCAAAAACTTTTCCCTGTTCCCTTAGATACGACAGGTAAGGATGATTGCTTGGTTGGTCGTATCCGCAAAAATTTAGTGTTAGAAAATGCATTGGACTTGTGGGTTGTTGGTGATCAGGTGCGAAAAGGTGCAGCGCTGAATGCGGTGCAGATTGCGGAAATTCTCTGAACATTCATTTCATGAACGGCGATCTCAAAGATTACTTGAAAACCTTGGTATCGCATGTGGATACGGCTTTGGATGATTTGTTACCTATTCCAGGTGAAGCTCCCGGCGCAATCCATGAGGCGATGCGTTACACTATTTTTGCTGGCGGCAAGCGCCTTCGTCCAGTCCTTTGCATCGCGGCTGCTGAGGCTTGTGGTGGCGAGGAGAATTCAGCGCTGAAAGCTGCTTGTGCAGTGGAGTTAATGCATACCTATTCGTTAGTCCATGATGATTTGCCATGCATGGACGATGATGATTTACGTCGTGGTCGGCCGACCTGTCACAAGGTTTACGGCGAGGGTATGGCGGTGCTTTGTGGGGACGCTTTGTTAACCGAATCTTTTGCACTATTAGCCAGATCAGAACCAAGTGAGCGTTACACGGTAGGTGAAATGATTTTCGAGCTAGCCTTTGCGGGGGGGAGCCGAAAATTGATCGGTGGTCAGGTATTAGATCTCGAAGGTGAGGGTCAGCAACTCGATAAAGATCAACTCCTTGCTATCCATGAGGCAAAGACTGCCGCGTTGTTAGTGACTTCACTTCGCTTGGGAGGAATGACCGCAAATGCTAGCCCCGAGCAATTGGAGGCGCTTAGTAATTTCGGCTACTCTCTTGGACTGGCGTTTCAGGTAATTGACGACATTTTGGATGTCACCCAAACCACCAAAAGCCTCGGTAAAACTGCAGGGAAAGATATGGCGGCGAATAAGTCGACCTATCCATCTGTATGGGGTTTAGAGGAATCTCGGAAAGAAGCGGAGCGCTTGACTGGGGTTGCGCTGGATGCACTGAAAATCTTTGGAGATCGTGGCGGGAGGCTGCGTGAAATCGCTGAATGGATGCTGGTGCGTGAGTATTGATGCCACGCAAAGCATCTGAATCTTTTTTAGATGAAGAACGAGGTTGATTCTAGAGCGAGGATGGGGCTAGGTCTGCGTATCAAAAAGCGTTCTTTCAGTTTCATGTTGGCCAAGCGGTATCTCAACCCGCGCCGTGCCGTCTTGTCATCGTTCACTCTGATTTCTCTCATTGGCGTGATGCTAGGGGTTTTAGTTTTGGTGGTGGTGATGGCAGTCTACGCAGGTTTGGAGCGAGATGTAAAAGGCCGCTTACTTGGATTCACCCCACATATTTTGGTAAGATCGCAGTTAGCACCACCCATGAATCCTGATGATGAGAGCTCAGAGGCCGCGGGGTGGCAGGTGCTCGCAAAAAAGGCAGCTGAAGTGGAAGGTGTTTCTGCGGCTACAGCGTTTGTGTCTGACAATGTGATTTTGGATGTTGGGTCGTGGCAGAAGCCAGTGGCCTTCCGTGGAATTGATACTAGCGATGCGGCACAGATAGAAGGCATTAAAAAAATGTTAGATATTGAGGGATATCCTGATTCAAGTGCTGATCTCGGAATGGATGATCGTGCGGTGATTTCCTCAATGATTGCCGGACAATTTCAACTCGAAGTAGGAGATACCATGCGCTTGTATTCGACTCGGAATTTCGAGAGTGTGATGCAGGCTTATCGAGTGACCGAACAACCGGTGGTTAGAGAGGCATACGCGGACGAGTGGGCTGTGGTTACGAAAGTTTTGAAGCAGGATTTAAAACAGGTGGGAGACGGTTTTGAGATCTCAGCAGAGAATTTAATTGAGGCATACAAGCAACTAGAAAAGATTCACGGTGAGCCAATCCGTGAGCCTGAGCATGAAATGATCTACGATCTATTGAAGGCGATGGAAAAAAGGGTTCATACAGAAAATGATAAAGTTTTTAGTTTTTCTGCGGATAACAAAGCTAAACTCATTGAAGCATACGAAGCATTGTCCAAAACTGATGCAGCAGAGATGGATGGCGAGATCTTGAAGAGCATCAAGAGTTTGGTGCTTCCAAAAGAAGTCCAAGTCGTAGGAGTTTACGCAGCATCGCAGATGGCCGTGACACCGGATTTGTTTGTGCCACTGCCTTTAGCTCAGGATTTAGCTGGTTTGAACGGCGAGGTACAGGGGATTGCATTACGCTTAGATGATCCATATCAAGCGGAGGCAGTAGCGGTTAAGGCGCGTCAGCATCTAGGAGCTGGCGAGTATGTTCAAACATGGGGTGATCAATATCAGGCATTCTTCAATCTGATTAATCAACAGCGTGTAATGATGTATTTTGCTCTTTCGTTCATCGTTTTGATTTCAGCATTCTCGATGATGGCGGTCATGTTTACGGTAACGATTCAGAAACGTCGCGAGATCGGTGTCATGAAAGCGCTGGGTGCTGCGCCGGGTCAAATTGTACGAGTATTTTTGTATCAGGGAATGCTACTGGGGGTTTTCGGCGCGATTCTTGGAGTTGGACTCGGTCGTCTGGTGATTCATTTTCGCGGTAGCGTGCAGGAGGGAATGCGGGCTTTAGGTTTCGATCCATTCTCGGCTTCCCTAACAGGTTTTGGGGTCCTGCCTGCTCACAACGATCCTGTTGAGCAATTAGTGATTGGTTTTATGGCATTCGTTCTTTGTTCGCTTGCCGCGTTAGTTCCAGCATTTTTCGCAGCACAAAGTGATGCGGCTAAGTCGTTGAGGAATCTTTAATTATGGAAATTTGGCTTATTCAACAAGGCAAGAAAACTGGACCGTTTCAAGATTATGAAATCCGTAACCGCATAAACGACCGGCAGGTTGAACCTGATCAATTTGCTTGGCACGAGGGTTTACCGAGTTGGGTAAAATTACGAGAAGTTGAATTATTTCGGGATGATTTGGAGCGAGTCGAACAGGATAATAAAGATAGTCCTGAACTTCATAGTTCTGTGGATGAGGTTACGATGCCGGTTGTTGTTTCAACATCTGGAAAGCGCTACTTGGGCCGGAGGTTTTGGG
>CAWUUP010000008.1:0-13135 GCA_963925255.1 uncultured Luteolibacter sp. | reverse complement strand
TTTTTTGCAGTCCATCATGCCTGCACCAGTTCTTTCTCTTAGTTCTTTAACTAAAGCGGCTGTAATTGCCATAATTTGTCTCCTATATATACTCTGTATAGCTATTTATTCAGTATCTGTCTTCTTAGCAGCAGGCTTCTTAGCAGCAGGCTTCTTAGCAGCAGGCTTCTTAGCAGCAGGCTTCTTAGCAGCAGGCTTCACGGTTTTTTTAGCAGCTGTTTTAGCGGCAGGAGCTTTTTTTTTGGGGGCGGAGACCGCAGTTTTTTTGGCGGCTACTTTGGGGGTTGTTTTCTTTGCAGGCATAATTTTATAAAGCAGTTGATGTCAGACTAAGCACAATCAATGCCGTGAATAGGGCAAGTCTATTTTTTCCGAGATTGCCAGCGCGTAAGCATCGTTTATGATGACAATTATGGAACACGAGTTTCGTTGGAGCGCAGAGCGCGATGCCGATGGTTACCGACTCCCCGGTCGCGATCATCTCGGGCGCTGGGCGGCGGTCGCCATGGTTGTGTCTGTTCTTCTCCATGTGGGGCTGTTTTTCTCCCTAGATAGGGTAAAAATCGCCTTCGGCATCGTGCCGTCCGATGAACTCACCACCGAACCCATCGACATACGGGTCGAAGTAAAGCCCTACGTGGAAGAATCTTTGCCATCAGTTGAAAATATCATCACTCCGCCAAATGAGACGGCGGATTTGCTGGATGAGATCGATTTGCTAGAAATGCTCCCGAAAGAGGTAGAGATCGATATTTCGCCAAATGTCATCGCTCCGGAATATGCGCTTAAAATGTCCAATCCACTCGCCAGTGGTGAAGTTGATGTTGTGGCTAATGAGATTTCATCGAAATTTGATCTCGAAGCCAATCTTCCTGAATTCGGAAGAATGACTACTGACCTTCAGCCTGCAGCTGTTGGACAAATCATTGTCGATCCAGGTGCAGTCAAAGTGGATGATGGGGAAATGGCCAATTTTACCGATGAGTTGATCAAAAAAGGTAATCAAGGATTGGTCGATCAAGGAAAGTTGGATGGTGTCGAATCGCTCGATCAACTCCTCAATCTCCCCGAAAACCTCCTGCTTTCCAAGAAAACCCTTCTACCCAGTGATTTGCTCTTCGAGTTTAATCGTGACGAGCTACGCGAAAGCGCAAAAGTCGGACTGATGAAGCTCGCTTTGTTGATCGATAAAAACCCCAGCCTGTTTTGTTGGATTGAGGGGCATACCGATTTAATTGGTTCCGACGAATCCAATTTTCAATTATCAGAGCGCCGCGCGGAGGCGGTGAAAAACTATTTGGTTAAATCCATGCGCATGGATTCAGAGCGAATTCTTACGCGCGGTTTTGGGAAACTACAGCCACTTATCACGTCGGGAGACGCGAAAACACAAGCCCCCAACCGACGCGTGGAGATTCGTATGCGCAACGCGCCACCGCCTAAAGGGGATATTAAGATGATACCTAAAGCACGTCCGGCCGAGGTGAAGCCTGAGCCTGAGCCGCCAAGAGCTATTTTAGTGAAGCCCAATTTGAATGCGATTCCTGTGGAGGAATCTGAGTCACCAAGAGCGGAAGTTGTCCCTCCTCGTGCCACGCCGGTTGGACAAGATACACCTGTCGTTATCCCCAGAGCTGTCCCAATTGAGCCGTGAATCTTGCCCAACAATCCTTACTCGGCTTGTCATTTTCCGAGATCGAAACCGCTGTCAATGATGCTGGAGTTTTGAAGCACCATGCCAAAGCCTTATGGCGTGCTGTGCACCGTGATCACGCGATGGATCTTACATCGCTCGATCTTTCTCCTCCTTTGAAAAAATGGGTCGCTGAGAATGTGGGTGAGGGGAGGCCCTATTTCATCGATTTCCCCGAACAAGAGCAGGAAATTCACAGCAGCGATGGATTGACGCGAAAATATCTTTTGCGTCTTCAAGACGGCCAAGTGATCGAGACGGTGCTGATGGGATATGACGGCCGCTTCACCGCTTGTTTAAGCTCGCAAGCAGGTTGCGCAATGGGTTGCGTGTTTTGTGCGACTGGGCAAATGGGGTTCGTGCGACATCTAACAGTTGGTGAAATCACAGCACAAGTTCGTCACGTCAGGCGGATGTTAGCGCAGAGTCATCCACATCGTCGCCTGCGCAACATTGTGCTCATGGGCATGGGTGAGCCACTTCACAATTACGATTCTGTGATGAAAGCGATGGGTATCGTTTCCGATGCCCGCGGGGCATCGATAAGTCCATTAAAAATCGCAATCAGCACGGTAGGCTTTGTGCCAAATATCCTGCGCATGGCGAAAGAAAATCAACCTTACCGTTTAGCGGTCAGCCTACATGGCTCCACTGAAGAAGAGCGTTCCGCCTTGGTGCCAACCAGTAAGAAATGGAATCTGGAAAGCTTGATACAAGCTTGCAGAACTTACTGTGATACGACCGGCAAACGAATCTTTTTTGAATGGACCTTGATAGCTGGAAAAAACGATTCGCTAGAAACGGCAGAAAGATTAGTCGCGCTTTTGCAAGGCATCGACAGCCACGTAAATATCATTCCATTAAATCCAACAAACGGCTTTGCGGGCGCCGCGAGTGAAAGCGGGGCGGAGTTCCAAAAGATCATTCGTAAATCCGGTATTCCATGCACCTTTCGCCAGCGCCGAGGGATCGACGTCGCGGCGGGTTGTGGAATGCTGAAAGCGGGTAGGGTCGTTTTGACAAAACGACCGTGAGTATGGAGTGAACCTACAGAAAGTGCGCGGGATTTGCGCGATTCAAAATTCAACCGATCTTGCCTCATGCCGAAACACGTAAAAAAAGCGAATCTTCCCACTAAACCTTGCGCTGCCTGCAACCGGCCATTCACGTGGCGCAAAAAGTGGGAGAAGGTTTGGGATGAGGTGAGGTTTTGTTCGGAGAAGTGCAGAAGAAATTTCAACCACTAAAAACACAAAGGACACTAAATGATCGAGTATTGAGAACTAAATGAGTTCTCATATTTTGGTGGTTGTAAGCTCTAAAATCTTCCGTTGCGGGATTTCATTTCGCCGATACTCTAAGTAATGAATTTTCAGTGCCGTGGAGAAAAATGCAGCATCATGAAGTGGATGCGCATCGTTTTGGTGACAGGAGGCATCTATCATCTCTTGTTTGCCGCATGGACATTTTTTTGCCCGATGCATGCCCTTGGGCTCTTTAAATGCGAGGCCACTGGGCAGCCCATCTTGTGGCAGACGTTCGGTATCATTTCTGCAATTCTCGGTCTGGGTTTGGTTATCGCTGCAAAAAATCCAATCCAACATTGGCCCATCGTGCTGCTGGGGTTCATCGCATCGCTCATCACGATTAGCCTTATTGGAAGCGCGGTATTTAAAGAAGAACTCCCCGCGACAGCTCTGCTCATGCTAGGGGTCAACGACGTTATCTGGCTGCCTTTGTTTGGCCTAATTCTTTGGGCTGCGTTGCGCGCCCATACTGGGATTCCGCCCTCGCGCAATCAACCTTACTCCATCGATGAAGCGGCTTCCGTTTATCAACTCTCCGATGGCAGAAAACTCACGGATGCTTCGATGGAAAAACCTATGGTATTGGTCTTCCTTAGGCATTTTGGCTGCACGTTCACGCGTCAGATTTTACGAGGCTTGCAGGATTTGGAAAAGCAAGCCAAGCAACACAACGCGTCGCTAGTTCTGGTGCACATGCTTCAGTCTGGTGAGGAAGTTGATTACCTTGGACAGCATTCAGATGTCGTCAGAATCGCGGATCCGCGCTGCGAGCTCTATCGCGCGTTCGGTTTGGGTAAAGGTGGATTTTTCGAACTCTTTGGTCCGCAGGTTTGGTGGCGCGGTGCGCATTCTATTTTCAAAGGCTGTGGCGTGGGTCATCTCGCAGGTGATGGCTTACAAATGCCGGGCGCATTCGTCTTTCACCAAGGAAAAGTCGTCGCTTCTCAACCTGCGCAAAGCGCTGCGGACTTGCCAAATTTAGAAGCTTTGTTTGTAGGAAAAGCAGATTTCGTGAACACTACTGACGGGTGCTGATTCGCTCCACAAATTTTCGATGAATTCTCTAGCAGGCAGAACCTATCTCGTAACCGGTGCCTCCAGCGGCATCGGCCGTGCGCTTTGTGAACAATTGTTAGAAAAAGGTGCTGCGGTCTTGGGCGTCACACGACAACCCACCGCTTTGCATCCAGATGTTTTCGCTATCCAAGCTAATCTCACCTCGCGTGAAGAAATCTCAAGCATGTTCCAATCGATTGGCAAAATCGATGGTCTGGTGAATTGTGCAGGCACGGCTTACATGTCGCGTATCATAGATGGAAATCCAGCTGACTGGGAAGAAATGTGGCGAGTGAACGTCTTGGCCCTATCGCTTTGTTGTCAGGCGTCGCTGAAACATTTTCCGAAATCCGGTGGGCGCATCGTCAATATTTCCTCGATGTCTGGCCATCGCGTTCCTCCATCCGGTGGCTTTTATGCGCCGACTAAATTCGCCGTGCGCGCGATCACAGACTCTCTGCGCTATGAGTTAAAAAGTATCCAGTCGCCCATCCAAGTCGCCTGCGTATCACCGGGATTTGTGGATACGCCCTTGCTCGAAAATTATTTCCGCGGTCGAGAGGAGCTCCTCTCGAAAACTCGCGCGGCCATCCGCATGCTTCAGCCGGAAGATGTCGCGCACAGTATTATGAGCATCCTCACCGCTCCGACACATGTTGAAATCGGAGATATCTTGTTACGCTCTTCCGATCAACTCGCCTGATTTCTCATATGCTCCGACTTCTTTTCGCATGCCTCGCTATTCTGCTCTTTTCTTCATGCCTCGATTGCCATGAAGAAGTGTGGTTGAACTCTGATGCCTCCGGTAAAGCGCAGGTCAAAATTTCGTTGCCCTTGCAGGTGGCAAAAATTCATGGAGGAGCAAACGGAATTCGAGTGCTGGTCACGGACTATTTAGAGTCCACCACGGCCTTCACTAGTTATACGGTTGAGACAGCTGCGCTGGGAGATCAGTTAAAAATCAATGTCAACATGACTTTCGATAATGCACTGAATCTCGTAAATGTGACTACTGGTCCGACTTATAAAAATCTACCTTCTGCTGCCACCGATTTAATCGGGAATGCGAAAATTGAGTTCCAAGGAACAAATCTTAGTTTTCTACGCCAGATTAATCTCACTCAAACCATTCCAGGATTCGTATTTATTCCACGTGATCAACTTAAAGGCCATAACCTAACCACCATCATCCACCTTCCAAAAGCCGCCATATCGCATAACGCTCACACCATCGAAGAATCTGGAAAAACTCTTATTTGGACCACTCCAGTGGCAAGTGCTCTCCGTGAGCCAATCAATCAATCTTTCATCATGCAGCTCCCTATCCCGTGGTTTACAATATGTTTTGCTGTCTTATTGCTGATCTTTCTCATCGTTGGGATCTTCTACTATATATCTCGTAGAAAGAAGATGAAATGGATGCGCGCGGCTTGATCTTGAAAATCATCCAATCCAATCTCTTACCGTCGAGAGATCGTTATTTATTGCTGCACAGTTGCTCCAACGACATCTCCGCCGTTAACTCATTCGATATGAATCGAGATCGGAATATCTTTCGCTAGTTTCTAAGAAACGATTTTTTCTGAGCACTTCTTCACCAATAGGAAAAGCCTCCCATTTCGATGGGCTTAGACAGATCCTATATGAGATGTTAGCGGCGATACCTCTTGATGCCAACCTTCGCTGCGCAGCGATGTTATCTTTTGGCTAACCTTTTTTATCAAAACTATCGATGCTCGATGTGACTGCCTTTCTCAGTGGCGCTTCTAGTCCCGCCACGCCCAGCGGGGCGATGGTTGCTGCGAGTTCACCGAACAATAGCTTTTCTAAGAATTTAGTGAATACCGGGATCTCGCGAGTAGAAGCTTGGTCGGCAGTCATAAATTTAATGCCTATCATCATTCCCATCCCCAAGAACGCTAATTTTGCGACAAAAGATCTCAAGTTTATGTGGGGAAGGCTAACGGGTTCAGTTTCCCTCTCAAAATAAGCCGGCTGAATGTGCGGCTAGCTAATAAAAAAGTGCCGCCAGGTAACCGCGGCAAGAATGGACAAACTACCGTTGCTCCGATTAAGGCCTGGCGGGGTTCGCTTGCCAAACCTCTACGGCACCTGACAGCGAAAGAAAACAACCGCAGTCGCGGCAAAGTCGCAACCCTAAACTATACTTTCCCAGCTACGCAGTCTCAATGCTTCCGCTGCTGCTCTGGCTTCCGCTTCTTTTTTGCTCTTTCCCTTGCCAGTCGCGAGCAGTTTGTCCTGCCAAATCACCTCGGCTTGGAATACCCTGCGATGATCCGGCCCACTTTCTCCCAGGATTCGGTAGACTGGTGCGATGGGATGGATGGCTTGTAGGGATTCTTGGAGCTCGCCTTTTGGGTTTCGCTCGTCCGGGCTGTCCACCATCTCTTTGATCTCATTGGCGAACAGTCTGAGAATGAGTTCTTTTGCGGATTCCAAGCCCGTATCCATATAAACCGCGCCAATCAGAGACTCGAACGCATCGGCCAAGGTTGAGAGGCGCCGTCTGCCACCGGTGGATTCCTCACCCTTTCCGAGCAAGACATATTCGCCGAGATTGATCGTTGTTGCGAAACGTGCCAATGCCTTGCGGGAAACGACCCTAGAACGCAGTTTGGTCAGGTGTCCCTCGCAGGCGTCAGGGAAAAGCTTAAAAAGCGCCTCGGTCACCGCAAGTTGGAGCACGGCATCGCCGAGGAACTCCAAACGCTGGTTGTCAAAATGAGGGCGCAGTGACTCATAAGCCAAACTCGGGTGCGTCAGCGCTTCCGCTAATAAAAGCGAATTGCGAAACTTGTATTGGATGCGGCTTTCCAGCGGTTGCATTCAGAATATGACGGTTGGTCACTTCTTGCTACGAACTCGGAAAGTGCTCCGATATCGAAGGAAAAAGTGGGGTGATCGACGGGACTCGAACCCGCGACAACCGGAATCACAATCCGGGGCTCTACCAACTGAGCTACGACCACCGTTAAAGGCGGGCGACACGCTTAGCCCAGCCCTGCGGTATTGCAAAGAGAAAAATACGCCCAATCGGGTAAATCCCGAGAAACGACCTTCAGTTCGCCAAATCGAGAGTAAAATATCGTTACCATTGCTGCCCAGCTTATGTCCTGTATCGGCGGGCTGCATATTGTAAATGGGTTCAATTTCATTTCACACCCGCACCCGCAAATCCCGTAAGCTCCACAGCTTCCAACTCGCCTCTTTGCCGCTGCCTCACATTCGCCGCGCTCCGTCTTTTCTCTTTTCAGAAAACCTCTTCCGTGCCATTCGGGTCAGCTCCCTTATGATCGGTGTGGAAAAGCTCACGTTATTGAATCAATTGGTGGTGAGCAAATCCCGAAGCGCATCTTCCAGTTTGCCGAACCGGAATTCAAAACCTGCTTGGAGTAATTGCTTCGGCACCGCCTGTTGGCCTTCAAGCAAAGCTCCACCGAAGCCGCCGAAAGCCAGTTTCAGAACAAAACCCGGGACCGAGAAAAACACCGGGCGTCTAACCGCTTTTGCGAGCTTGTAGGTGAGTTTGGCATTGGTTTCTGGATTCGGGGCGGTGCCGTTTACGGCGCCGTGAAGCTCCGGATGGTTGAGGGAAAAGACGATGGCGCGGCGCAGATCATCGACGTGGATCCAGGGCGTCCATTGTTTGCCATTTCCCAAGCGACCGCCGATTCCCGCTTTGAATACGGTTAGGAGTTTTTCAAAAGCTTTTCCTCCTCTGCCCAGCACCACGCCGATTCTTAAACGCGCGACCCGTACTCCGAGCGCTTCGGCAGGCAGCGCGGCTTTTTCCCACTCCGCGCAGAGATCTGCCAGATAGCCTTCGCCGCGCGCTGCGGTTTCATCTAATACCTCATCGCCGCGCCCACCATAATAGCCAACCGCTGATGCGTTGAGTAAAGCCTTCGGCCGATGTTCCACGGCGAGTGCAGAGATTTTTTTCACGATATCATTCGTCACCCCGATTCGGCTGGAGTGAAACGCGAGCTTATTCGCTTCGGTCCAGCGTTGGTCGATGGCTTCGCCAGAGAGGTTCACTACTGCGTCGCAATCGGACAAGTCGGCTTCGGCCGGCGTGGTCCATTTCGAAATGCCCGCTGCATCGCCCGTGCCTTTGCGACTGACTCCGATGACTTCCCAGCCCTCGGAAATCAGCATGCTGGCGAGTCCTTTCCCGATAAACCCGCCCGCGCCATAAATCACCACTCGTTTGCTCATGAGAAAGAGATAACTCGGATACGGCCACTTCGCAAATAATCAAGCAGGTTACTAGTCGAGCATGAATAGTAGGGCGCCGCGCAAAGCGGATTGTGTTCGATACGCCAATAAAACATCAAATTCTCCCTCATTTCATGCGGCGCCCTGCCTAAACACCCAGCATCAAAGAAATGTGCTCCGCGGTGAGCTCGCCCATGGATGAGCAGTCGCTGAAATCCGTGGTTCCATGCATGCGGTTGAGATCAAGTGCCAATCTACGTACGTGTGCTTCCGGCGCAATCTGCTCACGGCGCATGATTCCGAGTAAGGAGCGGAGGCGGGTCGACTCCACCTTTGCTCTTCTCGCCATCTGCGCGTGTTCTTCGTTCACGTATTGATCAATCGATTTCCGGTTCAGGACCTCGAAGGCGAGTCGAGTCACGGGACGGTTTGAGTTAAAGCGAAACGCCAAGTAAATGTTGCCGTTCCCTTCATAGGATTGCTGATCAAAATCGATGGGTCGGACGCGATACTGCACTTCCTCGAAGTCCGGAGTAATATCCACGACATAGTTCACACTGCGCATGTCGCCTAACAACCGGATGAAAGAGCGCTCGGTGAATTTCGTGAATTCTTTGGCGATACGCACTTTGTTGAGCGAGGGATTGTTGAGGTAGTCCCGCATGAACATATCACCGGGAACTCCCGCGATGTGTTCTTCGATGAGCGTGTTTCCGCTCATGATATAGTTGATGCGGTTTGGAGAAAGGATATGCTCTAATTCCAACCCGTAGATGCGTGAAGCATCTGCCTGCTTCACGTAGAAGTAGTCAGAGTTATCATTAAAAAGATTCGTCACCCGTATGCGAAACGGTTTTGAGTTTCCAAAATCTCCGAAGTCGATGCGATCTACTAAAAGGTGCTCGTGCTCTTGTGCTGCCGCATCGCGCCCGATTTTCAACTCGCTGTAAATGCGGATCAGGCCACGACGCAAATCATCACTGACATCTTGCGTATACATCACCGTCAGCCAGAGGGTTTCACGGCCCCGCGTGTCTTCATAGGGCATCGCGCCTGTGAATCGTATGAGGTCTTGATAGAGATTTGGAATTTCCCGTAGCCTGTCAAAACGGTAGAGATACTGCCGCAGGCTGGTCGAAATCTCATACATGATTTTTCGCGCTGGAATCATTTGGAAGGGTGAAGGGTGAAGGCCTTGCGAGTGTTAACGAGCTAAATGGTTCAAGTGAAGCTGGAGTGAAGAGTGATAATTATTCATCCTTCAGAATTCACTATTCAAAGCGGGCGCGCGTAAGTATCGCAGCGGTTGTGCCATCCTTCAAGCCAGCGGGCTTCACCGCGCTCAGGAGGGGAGTTGGTGATGCGGCGTGAGAGGATGCGTTTGGCTGAAGCGGCGAATTCTTTCGCTGCGACTGGACCGGCTACGACGTCCTGCATACCGCCGAGAACTTGCAATAATCCCCAGCCTTGGCCTTTGTATTTTTCGGTTTGGTTGGTGCCGTCGCCCTTGAAGTTAATGTAATCGATCAAGGCGTAAGTGCCTTGTGCAGTTGAAGCGACTTTTTCATAGTTTGCCTTGATTTTCGAGCGCTCGGCAACGGGTGCGGCAGAGAGTATTTTCGGAAATGCGGCATGTGAGCGATCTACGATAAAATCTGTCTGTAAGTTTACGGTTGAAGCGAGCCAGTCACGAAGACCCACCATTTCAGGAGATCTGAAATCTTTGAAAAACTCAGCGCGGGAGTTCCATGGTGAGTCCGCGACTTTGGCGATGGTTGGCGGATTAAATCCTTTGCTTTTCGCATAGGCGATAAATTCCGGCCAGCTCTCTTTGAAGCGTCCGTTGAAACCAACTGGATACCAGATGAAATGCCCTATCCCGAGGGAGGGAAATTCTTCGCCCGCATTCCATGCAGTTAGGCCGTCAATTTTTCCGCCTGATTCATTTTGCCAGATTTTTTTACCAATGGTCGTTTTTTGTGCGGCGGTGAGATGGTTGTTTTGAGCATCAGCACGAGGATTGCCAGGAGCGCATGCGGATAACCCGAGGGCGAGAATTAGGATGGAATGATGAAATTTCATAAATTAGATCGTATTGGAAATTAGTAGGTGAGGTGCTTTTCGATATCATCCAGCACAGCTTTAGTATGAAGCATTAGTGGATGTAGGGCGACTTTGTATGAGTGATTCTCAGCGCGATCCCAGATGGAAGATTCAGTAGGAATGATGACTAAATCGAGCGGCGTGCGATAGGAAACAATCGGAATATCTTTTAAAGTGTTTTCTGATGCCTTTAGTTTCTTGAGGAATTCACTGCCTGGACGCATTTGCTTTGCTCCTTTGGTTGGGTATGCGTGGGCGACCTTGGTGCCGTGGTGCGGAGTGGAAATCGTGATGAACGTCTCACAGCGATGAGCGCCACCGAGTTCCTGAAGGTAATAACGGGAAACCAAGCCGCCCATGCTGAAGGCAATAATGGCAAAAGGTTTATCATCGCCGAATTCAGTGTTGATGTCTTGTTTGAGGTCTTGCGCGAGATTTTCTAAGCCGCCCCGCGCATCGGCGGGTTTCAATTGAGGCACGTAACATTCAATGCCATTGTATTCTAGGCGTCTTTTCAAAGAGTCAAAACCTTTCCCATCCTCGAAGATCCCGTGCACCAACACGACGCGCTCAACTTTTGGCCTAGCCGGTTGAGGATGACAGGAAACGGCAGTCGCGCAGATGCCGGTGAAGAGTTGGAAAAATCGTGCGGTGATCATATCAACTAGCCTGGCGGCCATGTCAGGGGTCTACCACCCAGTAAGTGGACGTGGAGGTGAGGGACAGTTTCACCGCCGTGAGAGCCTTGATTGATTACCGTGCGAAATCCAGTTTGGTCGATTCCTAGATCACGAGCGATTTTCGCAGTTGTAAGCAATAAATGTCCAAGGATTTCCTGATCCGCTACAGTGGCCTCACCAATCCGCGGGATGGGTTTGCGCGGAATAATCAAAATATGAGTGGGCGCTTGCGGAGAAATGTCTCTGAAGGCGCAACAGATAGCATCACGGTAAACGATGTCCGCAGGGAATTCACCATCATAGATCTTTTCGAAAAGCGTCTTCACGATGAGCGCAGGATAGCGACAAAAATGGCCATCGCAAGCTCAGGAAGCAAATGATGTTTCTACTCATCCGCCTTGCAAAAGGAGGGTAAAACGGTCTAGGCAGAGGGGTGCCGATGACTCAACGCCGCAAATCAAATCCAGGTTCATGGAAAAAAACCGTAATCCGGGGAGCGATGGTTTGCGCTGGATCGGTCGCGATTCTGCTGCCCGCATGGCTACCGAACAAGCCGGGCGCACCCATGGAGCGAGGAACAGTTGAGCTTTTGCAAGCCGCTTTGCTCGCGGTATCGACGGCCGTCATGATTGGCGCGATGGGGCATGCGGGCCATCGCCGCTGCGTTTGTCGCGTATTAGCCCTTGGCTTAGCGGCTGCCTTGATCGGAGAGCTTGAGGATTTCATCGCAGGAATCATGCAATGGCCCTTCCCAGATGCCTGGGTGATTGGCGTCCTTTTATTGAGCGCATTGATCACTATCCTGCGACACAGGTCAGTGATGTTGAATTTTTTTTCCACTCTAGGACACCATGCTGGTGCTGGCTTTATTGGAGCGGCATTGTTGATCATCTATGTGTTTAATCGTGTGATTATTACACCTCAGTTCTGGCAAGCTTCGTTAGGAGATGCGTTTTCGCCTGAAGTTCCCCAAATTTGTAAGAGCTATCTCGAACTTTTGGCGTGTTATTTTATTTTCGTGGGGTCGATCGGTTTGGCGATCACGCTCGGCAGGAGAGAGGAATTAGATTAGATGGCTGTGGGATTTGGTAAAAGACTGAGCTGGCGATTAGAGGCTTTTGGGCATTCGTTTGTATCGGCTTTTATGCGGCTCTTACCCGCTAAGTCGGTATTTCGGTTTGGTGAGTTTGTCGGTAAACTCATATGGCCGATGATGAGATCACGGAGGGAAATTATCATAAGAAATTTGAGGATCGCCTGTGCTCCACTTGCTTTTAAAGACGCAGAAAAAATGGCGAGGGACTCGTTTATTCGGACCACAGCAAATTTATTAAGTTCATCGATTTCGAGCAGATCGGAGGGAGGAAAAATCAATGATATCCTAGTGATTGAGAATCCAGAATTGCTAGAAAAAGCATGCGCGCAGGGTCGCGGAGTGGTGTTATTGTTGGCTCACATGGGTAACTGGGAGTTACTCACTCGGATGAATTATTTTTTCCCAAAAGGCACTCAAAGCGGCGCATTTTATCGTCCGCTTAATAATCCGATTCTAAACGAGCGAGTCTTGAGGCTGCGTGAGGCAGATGGCACGCGATTGTTTTCCAAGCGAAATAATTTGCATCAAGTTAGTGGATTTTTGAGAGATAAGGGGGTGATTGGAATTCTAGCTGATCAACGAGTTGGAATGCAGGGAGATGCCGTTAGTTTTTTTGGCCGATTCACTCGTGCAAGTCCCTTAGCGAGCCTGTTGGCGCGGCGATGTAAGTGTGAAGTTCTAGCCTTGTCCTTGCATACAATCGCCCCTGGGAAATGGAGTGCAAGTTACCATACAGTAGAAAAGCCTTATAGTTCTTCCAATTGTATGTTCGGGCTAGAAAAAGCGATGAAAAATTCGCTGTTAGATTGCTTTTGGCTACAAGAGCGCTGGAAAGTTTATGTGGGTAAAAACCCCGACTTGGCGAAATGGTTTGGTAAAGAAGATGTGCAAAGTAAGACGCCGCATCGCGCTATGGTTTGGCTCCGGGAAAATGAAGAAATACATGAGTTTGCTGCCAAAT
>CAWUUP010000007.1:0-3569 GCA_963925255.1 uncultured Luteolibacter sp. | reverse complement strand
GGTGGAGATAAGGTGCGGGGTGAATTTATTAAGCCTCCACAAAGCGAAAAACCGCTAAACTCAGGAGTCGTGGAGGTCGATCCACTGAAAGTTCGCCGTTTAAAAGATGCGGAAGCAGAATTGGAGCGTTTAAAAGAAGAGCTTAAAAAAGCAGAAGCAGCGTCTCAGCAATCGACTCAAGGGACAGCAGTTGAAGATTTGCGCAAACAAAATCAAGTAATTCTATCTCAATTAAAAGCGGCCCAGCAAGAGGTGAGCTCGTTACGTGGACAAATGATATCTGCCCCGATGGAGGGAGTGATGAAATCGTTAAATGAGCGGATTGATCAGTTGAATCAAGAAAAGCAGGTGATGGGGATGGCATTGAATACCAGCCGAGGAGATCACAATGTAGCGCTCTCGAAGATTGAGATTTTGACGACAGATTTAGACCTGATGAAGAAGCAGGCGGCTGAAATGCGCCAGAAGCAGGCGAACATGAAGCGTGATATTGAGACGGAGCGTCAGGTTTCCAATGAGGTTGTTGCAGGACAGTTGAGGCAGATGACACAGATGGAGCGAGTGCTCACAGAAAAAGGGAATCTGTTAGAAGCGGCGAATAAGCAGATTTCGAATTTAAAAAAGGAACTAGAGGAGAGTCGCGCGGCCTACAGTGAGATTCAGGAAGAACGTGATGGATTGTTGCGTGAACGTGATCAGATGTCTGCGTTATTGAAGCTTAATGAATCGGGTAGAATCGAGGAACTTGTCGCGCAGAATGTTGGCTTATCGAGATCATTAAGGGAGAAGCAGGAGCAGGTTGATCGTTTGATTTTAGACAATAACACCGCGAAAGATGAGATTGTTGAAGCGAAGAGAAATCTGGCGATTGCGAAGTCACAGATCAATCGCCTACACCAAGAGAAACGCGATCAAGATAAGCGGATTTCTGAATTGACCGAAAAATTACGGCAGGAGGAGTTATTGTTGACGAGTGGCCAGGCGACTGTGGATTCCGAAGAGGTTGAGATGTTAAGGGAAGTGATCCGTAGACAACTGCGGGTGCAGGAAAGAAGGCGTCAGGCGAAAGAGTTATTAGTGGATGCAGTAAAAAGCTTGGGGCAAGAAGATGATCGTTTGAAGGAGGCTATTGAGCTTTTTGATGGCACGGAATTGGTGCTCAGTTCGGAAGAACAGAAGTTAGTCGCAGATCAAAATGTGGACGGTGAATTTTTATCTCCTACCTTTGCAAGAGATCGTGTGACGGTTGGACGTGAAATTGCTAAGCTAAACGTTGAGCTAGAGAGTTACAATCGTGCGGCGACCAAAGCGTATTTATCGGGTCGTTTGCATTCGACGCGTGAATTATTTGAAATGATGATTGAGCAGCATCCCGGACATATTCCGGCAATTTGCAGGCTGGGAGTCGTGCTGTTAAAACTTCAAGAGCCGGAACAAGCATTGGCGCGTTTTGAGAAAGCGATCGAGTTGGATAATAATAATCCCTATGCAAAGCGGATGTTAGGTTTCACATACATGCAACTCGATAATCTAGCGAAGGCAGAGCAGTATCTGCAACGTGCGATCGAGTTAGCACCTGATGATGCTAAGAGTTATATGTTGTTGGGCGCTGTTTATCATCAGCTTGGAAATACGGATGCGGCGGAGTCACAATTCAAAGGAGCTATTGCTGCAGATCCGATGCCCAGTGAGCCTTATTTCAACATTGCAATGATCTGTGCAAATCAAGACCGGATGAAGGATGCGAAGCAGTATTATAGCCAAGCATTGGAGCGCGGTGCGATTCCTGATCAGGCGCTTGAGTCCAAGATGATGAAGCAGAACTAATGATTTCTAAACTGTCATATCTTAGCGCGATTCTACTACTGCTTGTGATAGGTTGCGCGAACAAGGCTGAGGATAGTGCTGACGGGGCATCGAGCATGCCGACTCCGCTTTCTCAACGTCTCTCCCAAAGCGGCGGCTTCAAGCAAGATACGGAGGGGAATTGGGTTCCAAAATCCAACAAGCGGAGTTCATTTGAGCTCCAGCGCGAAAGCCCATATTTTAAAGGCAATATCGAAAAGCAGGCTTATCAAACCGGCGATTACGAAAAGAAAAGCTGGTGGGGTAAAAAGACCTACGAAGTGAGTGAATACCGGGGTGATACGGATGGTTCGAGGTTTAAGATGCAAGCTAAGCAGAATCGAAAGGTAGCGCCATATGGGGATGAAAAAGTATACACGGGAGATCCTTATAAAACGAACACCCTTGAATATAAACGCGCCAGAGAATGGAAAGCGGATCGAATAGATAAGCCAAGAAATGACTACACCGAGTCCAGAAAACGCAGCTATGTTCAGCCCTCTGTGATTGATTGGGATGAGCAGCATAAGCTAAGCTTGGAGCAATCCCGAAGCATCTTGGGGCGATAGCAATACGGTCTATAATCTATCGATCAAGAAAGACGTCATTGGACAACTTGTGAGATTTGGACATCTTTGAAGTCGTGAAAGGTTTTTTCTCTATCCTATGCATCCCTATGATCGTGTCCGCTTTGGCGAAAGAGCCGGGGCAGGTGGCGGTTGAATATTTGGAAAAAGTGCGGGATGGGAAAGTGGATCTGAAAGGTGGAGAGGATACGGCACTATCGTCAAACATTACGGAGGGAAAGCTTAAGCAGATTGAGGAATCGATTAAAAATTTATCGTCTCAAATTGGGAAAGGAAAGTTGATCATTGGAGAGATGCGCCAAGATAGAGAATTTGCTGCAGTGATGGTGACGCAGGATGAGGAATTGGATCAGAATAGGTTACAGGTATATCCTGTAGCTTTAGTGAAAGGAGAAAAGGGTTGGCGTGCGGCACCGATGTTGGCGTCATATGAGAATGCTGTTTTTGCCTACACGGTTCCATTGCGTGAACGCTTGTCTGGATTAGAAATATGGATGATGAAACAGCGGGTCCTAGAGATTGGAAATTTGATTGTAAGATCGTCTGAGCGATTGAATGAGAAAATCAAAAGTCATTTTAAAGTAAGTGATCTAACAAATTATAGTCCATTTAAGATTTTGGATGGTTTTCAGAAAGCTTATGCTGAAGAGCGGCAGATGGAATTTTTGGGCTATCTTGGAGGATATTCTGAAAAGTGGCCGAGCGATTGGGACTTGCGGATGGAAGCGATGCGCGGGGCATTTTCTGCTAAAGCTCGTGCCAGTTATCCGTGGCGATTACTCGCCTCTCCGGATGTAGTAAGAGTAGTGGTGGGTGAGTCTGTCGACGAAAAGGAGGCTATGATTTCGCTCGCTTGCCTCGATCCCGCATGGGTAGGTGATAGCGGTAAGTTGGACGGAATTCAACTGATACACTTTAGTTTTGGTAAAGATGAGCAAGGTAACTGGAGGTTGGATCTTCCCGAAAGCCTATTGCAAAATGACAAGGATGAGTTCCTAAGAAGCCAAGGCATGGATGACGATTTACTCGAAGTTTTTACTGAACGCTTGAGAAAACAAGCGCCGCCACAAATTGCGGAAAGCTTCGAGAAGGCGGAGAAAGAAGTGATGGGTCATCTCGAACATGGACAAGCTTCAG
>CAWUUP010000006.1:0-13193 GCA_963925255.1 uncultured Luteolibacter sp. | reverse complement strand
TCGTGGCGATGGTCGGCATCATCGAGTCGCTAATGACCTTGCAGCTGATTGATGAAATCACCGAAACACGCGGCCAAGGCAACCGCGAATGTTTGGCTCAAGGCAGCGCGAATTTTCTCTCCGGCCTCTTCGGCGGAATGGGTGGTTGCGCGATGATCGGGCAATCGCTGATCAACATCAAATCGGGAGGCCGCGGAAGGACCTCTGGAATTGTTGCGGCTCTCGCGCTTGCTTTTTTCATCATGGTTGGTGGACCTGTGATCGAACAAATCCCCATCGCCGCTTTGGTCGGCGTGATGTTCATGGTGGTGATCGGAACCTTTGAATGGTCCTCGCTGCGCACCTTTGGTCGAGTCCCTCTCTCCGATGTTATTGTCATTCTAACGGTAACCTTGGTAACGATTATTTTACACGATCTCGCCACCGCGGTATTCGTCGGAATCATTGTATCTGCTTTAGTTTTCGCTTGGGAAAGCTCGCGTCATATACGCGTGAAAGTCGAAAGTGAAACCTCGGAAGAGCGGATTTATTCGCTCGATGGGCTGCTTTATTTTGGTTCGGTTCGGGAGTTCGCGGATCAATTTCAAGCGAGCTCAGATGTTCAAAATATCGTCATTGATTTCGCCCGTGCCCGCGTTTGCGATCTTTCCGGATTGGAAGCGATCAACGCGCTTACCGAGCGATATCGCCAAGCTGGTAAGAAGCTACGCTTGCGTCATCTCTCCTCGGATTGCCGCCGCATGTTAGAACGCGCAGGAACCCTTGTTGATATCGAAGTCGCGGAGGATGATCCAGAATACCTCGTTGCGAGGTTTCAGGTTTCGAATCGTAGCTGAGCGCAATGAGTAAATTTCCTGAGAGTCACTTAGGCGACCTTCTCGATTTTTTGGCAAATTTTCAAATTTTTAGAGGAATGACAGGCCTTCTGAAAATCGAATTGGCTTTGAAGACGAATCAGGAGATCGCCAGGTATGGTGAAGCAGTGCTGGAATCTTAGAGCGAGGTTTGCGCTAACGCTTTTGCGCTGATTGATGACATCGCAGAGATGTGCCGTGCTGATATGCATCGCACGGGCAGCTGCACTTTGGGTGATTCCGTGATGGGCAATGGTGTCGCGTATGAGCGCTGAGGCGGGATTGGAAACGGGTTTAGGAACTTTAAGCGGATCCCGGATGATGGTTTTGGTGATGGCTTTCATAGTTTTCAGTGGGTGTCTTCGATTTTTACGATTTCGACATTTTTCATTTCTGCGTTCTCCCATTGGAAGGTGATGCGCCAAGGAGATTTTGGAGAATCAGCATCGATACAGAATTTTTTTATTCCGTGTAGTTTGTGGTAATGGAGGAAGGGGATGAGTAAGAGACTCTTTTCGTCGGCCTCGTTAAGGATCGCCAGTCGCTCAAAAGTTTTGACAGTGTTGAGATTGCCGATCTGTTTCATTTCTTTGCGAGTTAGCTCCAGGCCGAGAAATAGTTTTTCAGTAAGAGTGTCCGCAAAACTTATGATCACATATCAAACATACGCTAAAAAGCGAATACGACAAGTGAGAAGTTCGCTTTTTAGCGTATGGATCAATATGCCGGTAGTGAGGAAGGTTGGAGCTGATCTCATTGAGACTAGCGCTTGCCGAAAGTCATTTCTGGGAGGTAGCTTGTTGTCATGTTGAGCGAGCAACGCAGGGGAGCCCATGGAGGCGGGATGCTGAATCAGCTACCGCCGGTGGTGAGAGCGTTGCTGATTTTAAACATCGGGCTCTATTTTGCAGATGTGTTGTTCTTTGATTTTGCGATCCGTGACTTGGGAGAGTTCTCAATAAAGGGCGCCATTTTTCAAAATAAACTTTGGGAGTTCATTACGTTTCAATTCATCCACGGTAGTGTGGGTCATATCTTAGCGAATTCGATCGGCTTGTTTTTCTTCGGGCCTTTCGTTGAGCGTTGGTTGGGATCGTTGAAGTTTCTGTATTACTATCTCACCTGCGGGGTCGGTGGCGCAGCGTTTTTTGTGTTGTTGGCTTACATCGGAATCCTTCCGGTGATGAGCATGCAATCGTCTTTGGTCGGAGCCTCGGCGGGGATTTACGGGATTATCATCGCGGTGGCGGTGATCGCTCCCCATTTGGAAGTCGCACTGCTTTTTCCACCAATCACGTTGACGATGCGTAAGCTCGCGCTGACGGTGATCGTTATTGCGGTTGGAACGATTGTATTTCGGATCGGCGATAACGAGGGCGGCGAAGCAGGACATCTTGGTGGTGCGATTGTGGGGTTTCTGCTGATCAATTTGGTGCCTGCGTTTCACGTTCAGACAAAAAAAGGGCCGAGGCGAAGGAACAGGTATATCGAGCCAAAAATACGCCCACGGACGGAGCTGGATTTATATACGCAATCCGAAGTGGATTTGATTTTGGATAAAATTTCTCGTGAGGGATTTCAAAGTTTGACGGATGAAGAGCGAGATTTGCTTCAACGTGCAGCGAAGAACGAACAGGATTGAACTATGACAGATGACCAAATGATGGATTGCAATGTGCCAAGCGACCAAATCGAGAGATTGCGTGCGATCATGCATCGCTTGCGTGCGCCCGGGGGGTGTCCGTGGGATGCGGAGCAGACACACGAATCGATTATTTCGAATTTGATCGAAGAAGCCTACGAATGTGTCGATGCGATCCGCTCTGGAGATGACGTGCACATGCGTGAGGAACTGGGTGATTTATTGCTACAAGTCGTTTTCCACAGCGAGATTGCAGAGGAAGAGGGGAGGTTCGATCTCTATCAGGTGGCGGCTCAAATTTCCGAGAAATTGGTGCGTCGGCATCCTCATGTTTTCGGCGAAACTTCAGCGGAAGATTCAGATCAGGTTCTCAAGCAATGGGATGCGATCAAGCGCAAGGAAAAGGGCGAAAAAGAAGTGCTCTATCTTCACGGTGTAGGCAAAGGCTTGCCTGCTTTGATTCGTGCTAACAAACTTCTCAAGAAGGCATCAAAGGTCGGTTTCGATTGGCCAGAAGAAACCGGAGTAATTTCAAAAATCCGCGAGGAACTCGGCGAGCTGGAGGAGGCGATTGATGGCAAAGACGTGAACGAGATCGAAGAAGAACTCGGCGATTTATTTTTCTCCGTGGTGAATTTAGCCCGCTACCGAAATATCGATCCCGAGGTCTTGATGGCAGCAGCGAATAAGAAATTTGAAACTCGTTTTGGTGCTATGGAGAAAGAGCTTAAAACCAGCGGAAAGAGCCTAGAAGAGGCAGCGCTCGGAGAAATGCAACAAGCTTGGCTGGCTGTAAAAGCAAAGGGTTTTTGAAACGCATCCAACCTCTTCCTTGAGGATTAAACTTTAAAATTTAAAGTTTCGAAACTTATCGAGTTCTTTTCGGTTGCTCGAAGCTGAGGGTTTGGTAGCTTCTAAGCGTTTTGCTGGGAAAGGATATGAGCGAACCTCTTGAATTACCTGTTCTAGTGCTGAACCGCTATTGGCAGCCGGTTCACACATGCTCGGCGCGTCGTGCCGTCCACTTACTTTGCTTGGGACACGCGCATGTGGTGCAAGTTGAGGGGGATGAAAAATTCACGACTCACGATATGGTTTCGTGGATCTGCTACTCACAGCAGCAGATCGATGATGAAATGATTCACAGCGTGAGAGTCGCGTTGCGGGTACCTAAGATCATTGTGTTGGGAGTATATGATCGCTTACCGCGCTTGGAGGTGAAATTCACACGACGCAATGTTTTCCTCCGCGATAAATTTACCTGTCAGTATTGTGAGAAAGTCCTGCCTGAGAATAAGTTGAACTTGGATCACGTCATCCCGCGCGACAAAGGCGGGAAAACGACTTGGGATAACATCGTCGCCTCATGCGTGAAGTGCAACACACGCAAGGCGAATAAGCTTCCCCACGAAGCCGGTATGCATCCGGCAGGCAAGCCATTTGCACCGCGTTGGCGTCCACTTTATGGATTGCAGGAAAATGGGCTGGGCGATGAGAGTTGGGATCACTTCCTGCATGTCGAGAGCAAAGATCTCAAGTCCGCTTGATTCGTTTCAGGAAAAAGAAATTTAACCGCGAATTTCGCGAATGGCACGAATAAGAGAAATGAATCAGTTCATGGGGATCCGAAGCGACTTTTCATGAACTAAAAAATTCGGGTAATTCGAGTCATTCGTGGTTTAACTCTTGTGGCAACCGAGGCCTATTAATTCCGGCAGTCTTTTAGTAGCGATTCCAGGAAATGCGTGATCTGGAGAAGAGCGCCTTTGTAATCGGACTCCGCCAAGAAGGCGATGTCTTTGCGGCAACCATCTAACAATTCCAAAGCAGTATTTACTGCGCCCGCGAGAGCATCGTTGTATTCTGTGAAACCTGTTAGAGTTGGAAGATCAAATTCTTCTTCAGCGAGAATGCGGCGGTTGATTTCTGCGCGTTGTTGCTCAGAAGAAGCTTCTAGTAGATTTAAAATCGGAAGAGTGAGTTTCCCTTTTGCAAGATCGGTGCGCAGGGTTTTCCCGACGATTTCCTCAGAGCCGACTAAATCCAAGCAGTCGTCATAAATCTGATACGCTGTTCCTAGCTTCATTCCGTAAGATGCCAATGAGGCTTCTTGTTCCGCGCTCAAACCAGAGACTGCAGCGGCAAGTCCTGTGGCCGCCGCGAACAGTGCGCCGGTTTTCATTTCGATGACTTGGAAATAATCTTTCTTCGACAGAGTTAGATCAAAGCGTCGTTGTGTTTGGATGATTTCTCCCTGACAAACTTCGCGCGCGGCTTGGCCGACTTTTTTGCAAATTTCGATCGAGTTAAAATCCGTGGCTAAAGTTAGTGCGTGAGAAAACAAGGCATCACCGAGTAGAACGGCTAGGGCGTTGCCCCATTTCGCATTAGCGGTTGGCATCGAGCGCCGTGCCGTCGCGCCATCGATGATGTCGTCGTGGACAAGAGTTGCCATGTGGATGAGCTCAAGAATCACGCCGATTTTGCGATGATCTTCGGTGACCTCGCCGATCGCGCCGCCGACCAAAATCGCAAGTGCCGGACGAATCCTTTTTCCAGCGGTGTTACAAATGTAGGTGACATAAGGCTCAACAGCTGAGTCGAAATCCCGCACTTGGGCACGGATCGCGATCTCGACTTTTTCCAAGTCGGGACGAACCAATTCGAAAGGAAACTGATCATTGGTGGGCGAAGTGGCAGTGAAGGTGGCCATGGCGTGCCGCAAGATAGTCACGGTTATGGGTGGCGGCAACCTGCTTTCACGCATGTGGCAAAAAAGAATCTTGAAAGTTTAGAGGATGGATGACGGTTTATTGCTATATGAAGTTGAACCAATGGTCGTTATTTACTCGATACACGCTAGGGTGCTTTCTCGTTTCTGGGACAGTGCACGCGGAAGAAAAAGGTCTGGGTTTTAAAGATACGCCCATCATTCCGGGAACAAACTTCCATGTGCATGATGGGGAGCGCCCTCAGCCACCGGTTGTTGAAACCGCAGGAGCTGTGGTGGTTAAGCCTCCCGCAGATGCGGTTGTTTTGTTCGATGGAACGAATATCGACGCATGGAAGTTCAAGGACGGTCCTGCTAAATGGGAAGTGCGCGATGGAGCGATGATCGCCAAGGGGAAAGATATTCTCACAAAAGAAGAATTTGGCGCGATACAGATCCATCTCGAATGGCGTTTGCCAGCGGATCGCAAAGTGAACGGCCAAGTTGGAGGCAACAGTGGGGTCTTCATTATGGGGCTTTACGAAGTCCAAGTGCTCCAGAGCAATAACAACAAGACCTATCCAGACGGCCAAGCAGCCTCGTTATATGGCCAGCAGCCGCCGTTGGTGAACACAACCTCGCCCCAGGGAGAGTGGAATAGCTACGATCTCACCTTCGAGCCACCTATCTATGTAGATGGAAAAGTTCAGATTCCGGCGAAGGTCACCGTCATTCACAACGGAGTCGTCGTTCAGCATGGCGAGTTTTTCCGTGGACTCTCGACCTACCGGAAGCTCGCCGTTTATCCGGCGAATCATCCAGAGAAAGGACCGCTCAAGCTTCAATTCCACGGCGACCCCGTTGAATATCGTAATATTTGGGTGCGACCGCTTGGTGAGCGCGGCAAATAAGCTCAAAATAAAAGAAATATGGCGTTTCTGCCTAGTTCGTTAGATTGACGATTGAGTTTGGGACGCTATGTTGCTGACTTCATGTTTAGGCAATTCTCTAAAACTTTTCGATTTTCAGCGTTTTTGTTCGCTTTCTGCACGCTCGCTCACGCGCAGTTGGCGACTTCGATCAGCGTCAATAAGCGTGAATTTCTTGCCGGCGAGGCGGTAGTGGCGGAAGTGATCATCACCAACCACACCGGCCAAGAGCTAATGCTAGCGGGAAGTCGTGAGCAGCCATGGATTACTTTCGTTGTGACCAATTCCCAAGGGAATCCCGTGACAACCCTGAAACCCAATACCTTTGGGGCAATGAAAATCAAAGCAGGTGAATCTCTAGCCAAACAAGTGAACTTAACGGACTTTTTTCTTTTAAATAGCCAAGGAAACTTTGCTGTTTCAGCCGTTATCAGGGATACACAGAAAAGATTTAACGGGGCGTCAACAAATCGTGTGCTTTTCAATCTCAATCCCGGGCGTCTGTATTGGTCACAAAAAATTGGTATATCCGCCGATAAAAATGGCACCAAAACCAGAGAGATGAGACTTCTCACCTTTTCCAATGGGCGAAATAATCAAATTTATGCTCAGATCGCCGATGGTGTTTCAGGCGTTCCACTGCGGACATTTTTGTTGGGAGACGCTCTCATGCTGCGCAAACCCATGGTCACTCTCGATGGCGAGAGGCGGATGCATGTCATGTTTCTTAGCACCCCATCGATGTGGGTTCACAGCCAGATCAACACGGATGGTCAGCTGGTCAAAAGAGAACTCCACCAATCTCCCCCCCAAGGAGATCCGGTGATGATGGCCTACGGTGATGGCTCCGTCAGGGTCGTGAACAGCATTCCTTATGATGTTGAGGCGATGGCAAAAGAGCGGTCTAAGGTTCATAAAATTTCCGACCGCCCGTAATTCCTCGCTTCAACAGGCTAGTTCCGACCCGAAATTTTCAAAAAATCTTTACATTACCCGAAAACTATTCAACTAATCTTAACAATCTTGGGCGTAGCATCATGAAACGTACTTTCATTACAGCTTTACTCGGACTGGCGTTTTCTCTAGTTGCGAGTGGTTACAATTTCCGCACGGTCATTATCGATGCGGGACATGGCGGCCATGATAAAGGCGGTCAGTGGGGTCGTGTTTATGAGAAGCACCTTGCGCTAGATACAGCGATCCGCCTAGAAGCTCATTTGAAAAAAATGGGATATAACACGATTTTAACCCGCCGTAGCGATTATTTCGTCTCTTTGCCGGGTAGGATGCAGCTAGCGAACAAATACAGGAACGCGATTTTTGTCAGCATCCACTACAACTACACATGGAAGCAGCAGGTCAGCGGGATTGAAACCTTCTACAACAGCCAGCAAAGCTACAAGCTCGCCAGAGATGTGCACAAAGGCGTGATGAGTCGGGTCAAAGTGGTGGATCGCAAAGTCAAATACGCCCGCTACTACGTCATTCGAAATACTTCAATCCCTGCGATTCTGGTCGAGGGTGGATTTGTTAGTAACTCAAACGAACGCAGCCGTATGAAAACCGCTTGGTTTCGCGATGCCATCGCGCGTGGGATTGCAGATGGAGTGCAAAATTTCCGTAGAGGGAGTTGAGCTCGGCTTTTCACGCACAGACTTTTGGCAAACGCTTTAAGAATTGGAACCATACTCCCGATCGAAGCTCACTCTTGAGGAGGCCTAATAATCACAGTCGCTTTGCCATCTTTTGGTGCAGCTGCTGCGGCGCGAAGCTGATCGTCCTGAGGCAGAGTCAGCATGTCTGGCAGGCGTAAACCATTGGGCTGTGTGTTTGCGATGCGGTTTGCGGGCTTAACAGGAACATCAGGTTCTGCAGGAACCTCCATCTGTAACGGCGATAAATCTGGAGTCGGTTCTGTATAAATCGCGGTTTCCTCGATATCTTTTGCGCAAGAGGCAAAAACGAGTGGGGCTAGCGATAATAATAAGAATTTCACGATCTATCGAGTTTCGATGGGAGGAACCGGGCTGAGGGCTTTTGGCCCGGTGTAGAGGGTCAGCGGGCGATATAGGCGGTTGTCGCGGAGTTGTTCGAGAACGTGTGCGGTCCAACCAGAAGTGCGAGAAATCGCGAAGATAGGAGTGAATAAATCGGTAGGGATGCCGAGTGAGTAGTAAACGGTGGCGGAGTAAAAATCGACGTTTGCTTCTAGGCCTTTACGCTCACGCATGATTTCTGCGATGCGCTCGGACATCTTGATCCATTTGGGCTCGCCGAGTTCTTCAGTAAGTTGAATCGCGAGTTTACGAAGGTGCGGGGCACGTGGATCTAGCACTTTGTAAACGCGGTGGCCGATACCCATGATTTTTTCCTTACGTTCCAGTTTACCTTCGACGAAGGCATCGACTTTATCGAGGTCGCCAATTTTTTGAAGCATGTGGATCACGCCCTCGTTAGCGCCGCCGTGGAGAGGGCCTTTGAGAGTTCCGATGGCCGCGGTGATGGCTGAATACATATCGGAAAGCGTCGCGACGGTGACACGAGCAGAGAAAGTAGAAGCATTCATCCCGTGGTCGGCATGGAGAATAAGAGCGACATCGAGGATGCGTGCAGCGGTGTCGCTGGGAACTTCACCGTTGATGAGGTAGAGGAAATGCTGCGCCTCAGTGAGGTCGGTGCGGATAGGAGGTAGTTCGAGACCGTTACGGAAACGATGATAAGCCGCGACGATGGTGGCGGATTTGGCACAGAGCGAGAGCGCAATTGCGGCGTTTGCCTCCATGTTCGGTTCGCCGATCGTGGCGCGTTTGTCATAGAGCCCGAGCATGGAAACGGCGGTGCGCAATACATCCATCGGAGAAGCGTCTTTGGGCGCGGTCTTTAAAAAGTCAATGACCGCAGGCGGAAGATCGCGGTCAGTACGGAGTTTCGTTGAAAAATCAGCCAACTCGGCAAGGTTTGGCAAACGGTTGTGATGTAATAGGAAGATAATTTCCTCATAGCCGCAATTTTCGACCAGATCATCGATGTGATACCCGACATAGCTGAGCTCTCCGATATTTCCGATGACGTTACTAAGTGATGATTCATTGGCGATGACCCCTTCAAGGCCGCGTGCGTATTCTGACATAATGAGACTAGTTAAATTCGACAGGAAGGAAGCGTTTTGTGAATGAGGGTGCAAGGGAGAATCGACGGAGATGCATCACAAGAGTTTAAAAAAGCGCAGTTCAGCGTTGTTCGATGAGTTGGATCGCGCGCTCGGTGAGCAAGCGGACTTCTGGATCTTCATCGCTGGCAGCCTTGCGAAGCTCAGGAAGACTGAGTTGCGTCCCAATATTACCAAGCATTTTTATCGCGGCTCTGCGCAGGGGGGGCTGATCTGAGCTTACTCTTTTAAGTACGAGGGCTTCAATGGGTGATCCGAATTTGACGAGTTCCTTATCCCAGATCACCGTATTCTTCTCCCAAATGGAAACGATGGTTGGAATCGCGGCTGGATCTTTCTGATCGGCAACCAATCTCACGAGATGCTCGGGCGGAGAAGTTTTCTGGATGACATAGGATTTAAGGACTTTCAGACCGACCTCGGAGGCTGGACCTAGATCGTCTGTCCACTTCAAGAGGGCACGAGCGATGGCGTCGTGAAAAGTGATACCCGGTTTATCGAGAAGTTTGATCAGCATTTCGACGATATCGCTGCCCAATAATTTGGCGTCTGAATTGGCAAGGCGCTCCACAGCTTGTTTGACTCGTTCGATATCGATGCTTTCGAGCTCGCGGAGGTTGAGTGTGTAGAATGCAGGATGGGTTGTATCGTTGAGGTCTTCGGTGGAGCCGGCGACGAATTTATCATTATCAACCTGGAGAACCATGAGGTTGATTTCGGAATGAGTCTCTGTGACTTTTCCGAGTGTGCTAGCAATGACAGCGACTTCCTCGAAGCTCATATCGGTTTCTGTTAGAATAAGGAGGTAGTTCCTATCATTCCTAGGGTAGGTATGTGAAGATTCACCAGCTAGAGACTCACGGGCTAGGTAATCGCGCGCCGTGAGTTTATTGCGGTCGAGCATATCAGTGAGATAGATACCGTATGCTTTTTTGTTGCTGCTGATAGCATCGAGGCGTTTCTGCTCATTTTCCAGAGGGTGCGTGATGAAGCGTCCGCGCAAGGCTAAGATGGGATCTACGGCTCCGTCTCCGTTAATCAGTAAATCGAATTCAGATGGCGGATTTGGATTCTTGCCAAGCTTTGAAGAGTTCTCTTTGACAAAGATAGGAATAGCAAACACGCCTGCCGCTAGCAGTAGTCCAATAAGACCCGCTTTGAATTTAGCGCACGGATTGGCATACAACAAAAATACGAAGCCGAGTAGGGAAGTAAAACCGGCGATGATTAATTTTTTTTCAAACAGCATGCCGCCGAAGGAAGTGCCTGGCTTAGAAGCAATGAATAACAAAAGGGCGCCAAAAAGCATGATTGCGATGCTGAATACCCCTGCGATGAGGCGTTGAGGGGGTGCGGGTCCAAATTGTTCGGGATGTTTGAAATCCGCATAGTTGACGGTCTGTATGCCCGCGGGTGCGCCAATGGAATCGAGGGGAATACGCCGGAATTGATTGGGTTCCAGCTCTCTCTTTGCCCCTGCATGAACTTTTTTAGAATGAATGATCACTGCGTCAGTGATACGAAATTGAAAATCACATGCACCGCATTCAACGATCCGATTCATGAGCTCAGTATCAACGGAAAAACGCACCCGACAACTCGGGCAGCGAATATTCAATTTTTCTGGATCTATTTTGTCTACCTCCATCTAGTGGTAAAATTGGCTTAGTTGCGGGAGGATTGCAACCTTGAGGAATAGCAATGCGCTTTTGATTAAGTAAAATTAATTATAGAGAAAACCTAAATTTCCTATTAAACGTAAACATCTCTAACTGGTTCTTATGGTTTTTACTCCGATCGATTCATTGCAAAATCCGCCTCACGAGATGGAAAAGTGCCAACTTCTTCGCGAAGGCTTCATCGATGAAGCGCTGGTTCGACAAATGGTCATAGGAGATGTCTACGAGCGCCAACGCTCCGATTGCATGGGAATCGTCATGTCATCACGCGAAGACGTCTATGCAGGCTGGAACTTGCCGGTGAAACCTTAGCTTGGTCGAGCGGCACGAGAACCTGATTCGGATGAAGTGACAAAATTGACTCGTCACAAGCGCTCGATTGCTCTGAAACTTACCCCGTGATTCACCCCACCGCCATCATTTCGCCAAAGGCCGAGCTTGGAAAAAATGTCCGGGTCGGCCCTTACTGCATTATCGGAGCTAACGTCACGCTTGGCGATGACTGTGTGCTGCATAGCCACGTGGTAATTGAAGGGACTTCGATTTTTGGGAAACAGAATGAGTTTTTCCCCTTTGCGATGGTAGGAGGAAAGACCCAGGATTTGAAATACATCGGCGAGCCAACCAAACTTGAAGTCGGCGATTCGAATGTCTTCCGTGAAAACTGCACCGTCCACCGCGGCACGCATGAAGAGCTGCCGACCCGCATCGGCTCGCACAATTTATTTCTCTGCTACTCGCACATCGCTCACGACTGTCAGCTCGGTGATCACATCATTCTTTCTAACAACGGCAGCTTGGCTGGACATTGCATTGTTGGTGATTACGCGATCGTTTCCGGACTCGCCGCTGCGCATCAGTTCTGCCGTATCGGTAAACATTCGATTGTTGGTGGGCTTTCAAAAGTCGTGCAGGACGTTCCTCCATTCATGATTGTCGATGGCAACCCTGCCACCACTCGTGGATTGAACTTGGTTGGCCTGCAACGCCGCGGATTTTCCGAAGAAGATATCCGCGATTTGAAATCTGCATACAAACGCCTGTTCCTGAAAAAAGATCAAAACCTCGCCAACGGTGTGAGTTCATTGAAAGCCACATCCGCAGCATCCAACACGCATGTCGAGCATCTCATTCACTTCATTGAGAATTCGCAGCGTGGAATTTCGAGGTGATAGGAATCGCGATTGAAAACGCGGTTCCTTTCTTGGTGTGAATTTTGATCCCGTTGGGATCGGGGTGTTTTATTTGGCGCTGACAATTCGTGATTGCGACCCCGGGCTAAGGTCTTTAATCCCGCCGGGATCGAAGAGAATTCCTCAGTAAGGCAATGGAAACGCTCTGTTGAAGGCGAAGACACGATCGCGAAGCTCATGGAGCTTTTTGATGTTCTTGTGATCCGCGAGAGCCTCGGCGATGAAATCTGCGACTTGCTCGACGTCTTTTTCTTTCAAGCCACGAGTCGTGACAGCCGGGGTGCCAATGCGGATTCCGGATGGTTTCATTGGGCTGCCGGTGTCGAAAGGGATGCCGTTTTTGTTCACGGTGATACCTGCTTCATCGAGAGCGTGTGAAGCATCGGTGCCGTTGAGGTTTTTGTTGCGGAGATCAACCAGCATAACGTGATTATCGGTGCCGCCGGAGCAGATACGGAAACCGTGATGTGTGAGCCGAGCCGCGATGGCTTGCGCGTTTCTAACAACTTGTGCAGAGTATTCCTTGAACTCCGGCTTCAGAGCCTCACGGAAGCAGGCCGCTTTCGCTGCGATGACGTGCATGAGCGGGCCACCTTGAATGCCGGGGAAAACTTGCGAGTCGATTTTTTTCGCGAACTCTTCTTTGCAAAGGATGATACCGCCACGTGGGCCGCGCAGGGATTTGTGGGTGGTGGAGGTGACGAAATCTGCGTGTGGGACTGGGCTCGGATGGACCCCAGCGGCGACGAGTCCGGCGATGTGTGCCATATCGACAAACAAGTAAGCGCCGACCTCACGAGCGAGTTTACCCATGCGTTCGAAGTCGATAACGCGTGAGTAAGCCGATGCGCCAACGGTGATCAGCGCGGGTTTAAGCGAACGGGCGGTCTTTTCAAGTTCCGCGTAATCGATGCGCTCGTCTTCAGGAGAAACTCCGTAGTGAGTGACATCGTAAAAACGTCCAGAGAAGTTTGCCTTGTGGCCGTGAGTGAGGTGACCGCCGTGGGCGAGGTCCAT
>CAWUUP010000005.1:0-2507 GCA_963925255.1 uncultured Luteolibacter sp. | reverse complement strand
TGTTGATATGTTTGTCTCAATCTCAAACACCCTAAAAGCTAGGGTGGGACAGTTGTAGGGTGACGCAAATCAATGGATACCTTCGTAGAGGGGAGCGGAAGCCTAGGTTGCGTCCGTTGTTTTCGGATCCTGGGGTGTTGCGGACTGGGTGTGTGGTGCCGGTATGGTGTTGAGTGGCGGCGTGACGAGGAGGCGACGAGTTGCGCCCGCGGCGGGTGGAGTTCCGCTAGGAAGAAGGACGCGAGTTGGGGCACCGGTTGCAGTGCTTGGAAGAGGGCCGCTTGGGAGGAGCGAGCGAGTTGGAATGCTGGTTGGGGCCGCGCTTGGAAGAAGAGCGGGGCTTGAAATAACGAACTTCGGTTCTGGTTCTGGTTCCTGGGTTTCTTGGATTTCCTGAGTTTCCTCTACCACCCCATCCGGCACTAAAGTTGCGGCTAGCATGGTTGGCGCTGGAGGTGCAGCAACGGGAGCCTCTGGAATGGCAGCAACATTACTTACTGGAGCTTCCGGATCAACCGGTGCTGCGCTACCGACAACGGCAGCTCCGTAGTCAGCGTCAAACAGGCGGTCTTTAGGATCGACGCGATCAAACGGAATCGTGACCGCTGGCGGCGGGGTGATTTTCGCGTTAAATTTAGCCACTTGTTGATAGAGATCATGTTTGAGTTCCTCTGCTGGGACGACAGGAAGATCCGGCACAGAGATCGGTGTGGTATGGAGACTGATGCGTGAGGTTAGCTTAAGTGCCTCTTTTGGATCGCGAAGCATCCAAGGAAGTTGTCCGAGTTTAGGCCGGTTTTTTTCAAAAATGCCCCACATGGTGCATTCATCGTCAGACCACAAGATAAAGTGCTCGAGGTCTGGATTGACCAGAGCGGGATCGGCTTCCAGGGCAGCTCCGTAAAAGCGAGCCGCTTGCAGTACCATGCCGTGATGGAGCAACGCGTTTGCCATAGCCATATTTTGCACAGCTTTGCCTTGGTTGAGTTCGAGCACGGCAGTTAGAAGACGGATCGCGCGGCGTGGCTGAGCCTTCGCGAGAATGCGAATCGCGAAGGCAAGATCCGTATCGACGCTTGGGATTTGCTCTGTTGCCCAAATGATTTCTGCAGCCTCTTCGTAGGCTTGTTTGTCGTAAAGCCCATGTGCTAGCTGACGACGTATCTCACAAGCTGTGGGATCATTTTTGAGTTTTTCTTTAAGAAATTTTTCGTCGAAAGGTAGGCGATCGGCACTCATGTGGGTAAAAAAGTTTTAGATTGAAGAGTTAAAACTCCATTGTTACCACCGCTTCACAAGTAATAAAGTGCTTGAGCGCTTAATTTATGAATCCCAAGATATGTCGGAGAGCCTAAATAAATCACAATCTCTGTCATATTCCATGGAGATAGTTTGGAGATTATTTGCGCAACCATTTCCCTCGAATGCAGTTTGCAACTCGAGAATCATTTTATGAAGCCTGCTTTTTTACTAATCGGAACCGTGTCTCTATTGAGTGCGGTCGTATTCGCAGCGGCTCCTGAAGCTAAAAAAAAGGGTAAGGGTCGCTTCAATCAGCCAGCCAAAGAAGAGCCGTTGCCACCTGATGTATCGCCCAACAGTTCTGCTTTCCACGCTTGGACGGCATCGAGTGGTGAAAAATTGGAAGCGAAATTCAAGGCTTTGGAAAACGGTATCGTGACCGTAGAGAAAAAAGACCAAAAACTGTTGCGGTTTCCACTCACGCGCTTGAGTGCCAGTGATCAAACGTTTGCCCAAGCCTGTAAAGCGGCGCAGCCGAATGCTCCGTTTTCGCAGCAAGTGATCAACACAGCTGCTGCGCGTTTGGATGAGTCGATCGATGCTGGGCTCAAAGCAAACGACATGGTGCCGAACTTAACCATTCCGGATAGCTTGTTCATGCGCCGCATTTATCTCGATGCCATCGGACGCATTCCGACTGAAGCAGAGGCGCTTGCATTTTTGAATGATTCAGCACCGCAGAAGCGCTCGAACTTGATCAATGCGTTGCTCAATTCACCGGGTTACACCATGCACATGTATAACTGGCTCGCTGATATGCTGCGGGTCAAAGATGACTACGGAAGGGGTGCGCGCGCTTTTCTGTACGAGGATTGGTTAAAGGATCAGATCGCGATGAACGTGCCGTGGAATGCGATCGTGCGCGACATGTTAACCGCTGATGGCAAGCTCTATGAAAATGGGGCGGCGGGGTTTCTTCTGCGCGATGCACAAATGCCGTTAGATGGCATGTCGAACATGTTGACGATATTCCTGGGTGCGAACGTTTCCTGTGCGCAATGCCACGATCATCCGTTTGCAGATTGGACACAGCATGATTTCTACAGCATGGCGGCGTTCTTTGGTGCGACAGATGGATACCATGAAGATGTGTTTCGTAAATCACGCCGACTCATCAAATCTGAGGAGCTTTCCATGATGGGCAAAAACATGATTTTTGCGTCACTTTCTGCCAATGCTCTCAACCTAGTGGATCTACCAAAGAA
>CAWUUP010000004.1:0-3229 GCA_963925255.1 uncultured Luteolibacter sp. | reverse complement strand
AGGCGCAGGAAAAACCACCACTCTCTATGCCGGACTTCGTCGTATCAACACCATTGATGCGAAACTGCTTACTGCCGAGGATCCTGTCGAATATGACATTGATGGCATCATCCAAATACCTATCAACGAAGCAATCGGATTGGACTTTCCTCGCGTTCTACGGGCTTTCCTTCGCCAAGACCCAGATCGCATCATGATCGGGGAAATGCGAGACAAGGAAACCGCAACCATCGCCATCCAAGCAGCACTCACCGGTCACTTAGTGCTTTCCACACTTCACACCAACGACTCCGCTGGAGCCATCACACGTCTGATCGACATGGGCTGCGAACCTTTCCTTGTCGCCGCATCTTTGGAAGGAGTTCTAGCTCAACGCCTAGTTAGGACGATTTGCAAAGACTGCATCAGCCCCTACGAACCCAGCGAGTCTATCCTCAGCCAGCTTGGGGTTTCTGCTCACGAACTGGGTGATAAACAATTCTACACGGGAGCGGGCTGCGATATCTGCGGTCAATCTGGTTACCGGGGTCGTGCCGGTCTCTACGAACTACTCAACATTACAGAACCCATTCGTGAGCTCATCACAAACCGTGCTCCGTCTATCGTTATCAAACAAAAAGCCATCGAACTAGGCATGAACACACTCCGAGAAGATGGTTTACGTAATATTTACCTCGGTAAAACCACTATTGAAGAGGTGCTGAAATATACCTAAACCTAGATTCACATTAACTTTCTTCTTCTGATCACGAAAAAAAATGTTTATCTTACATCTAAATTACATTCTAAATTACTAATAAATCCTATGCCTAATTACATTTATTCAGCACTCGATGCAAAAGGTGAGCAAACCGATGGCGTGCTTTCAGCCTCATCTGAAGCAGAAGCCATTCAAATGCTGAGGGCACAGCATTTATTCCCAACTCAAGTCTATGAGGAAGGAACTGCCAAATCGGCTACTGGATCAAAAGCACCCAAGAAATCTAAGGCTAAGAGCAAAGCTGGCTCAATGAACATAACTATCGGCAAAACGAAAGGCACCGTTAAGTCGAAAGTTCTGATGGTTTTTACAAGGCAGCTTGCAACCCTGATTGATGCTGGCCTGCCGCTGCTACGCTCGCTGACCGTCCTCGGAAAACAAGAGCCTAATCCAGCTCTTAAATCGACCATCTCCGTCCTCGCAGATTCTGTCCAGGGAGGTTCCACTTTTTCCGAATCTCTGGCACAGCACCCAAAAATATTCAATAAACTCTATGTGAACATGGTCAAAGCGGGTGAGCTAGGAGGTGTTCTTGAAGTTGTCCTCAACCGTCTTGCAGAATACCAAGAAAAGGCACACAAGCTGAAAAATAAAATTGTTTCAGCCATGGTCTATCCGGCGATTGTGATGTTCATCGCTGTAGCCATCTTGGTCTTTCTCATGGTCGTCATCGTTCCTAAATTCAAGGAGATGTTCAACGATAACGATGCCGAACTCCCTCTGATATCCCAAATTGTTTTTGGATTCTCTGAGTTCTGCCTAGCAAGTCCCATTTCCATCATCCCCAACGTCGTCTGGATGTTTATCGCAGGCTTCGTTGTCTACCTGATCTTCGGCGCAATGGGAAAAACGAAGGGTGGTCGCGAAATCATTGATAGACTCAAACTTCACTTGCCTATCTTTGGAGACATCCAAAGGAAATCTGCCGTATCCCGCTTCGCAAGAACGCTCGGCACACTCGTCACCTCCGGTGTTCCGATCCTTCAAGCACTCAACATCACCCGTGACACAGCAGGCAACGTCGTTATCTCGAACGCCATTTCAAAAGTCCATGAGGCCGTAAAAGAAGGCGAAACGATCGTGACCCCACTCACTGCTAGTGGTGTATTTCCCAACATGCTAATCTCCATGGTCGATGTAGGCGAGGAAACCGGACAACTCCCTGAAATGCTTCTCAAAGTCGCCGATGTCTATGATGACGAGGTAGATAATGCAGTTACGGCTCTTACTTCCATTCTAGAACCGATCATGATTGTGTTTCTGGCCTTGATCGTCGGTGCCGTCGTCTTTGCTCTTTTCCTGCCACTCATCAAAATGATCTCTGTGATGAGTGATGCACAGTAACCACTGATATCGATGAAACAAACCTCTCAGATTCAACAACAGTTAGGCTTCACTCTTGTTGAGGTTATGGTTGTGATCACGATCATCATTGTTCTTGCAGGCCTGACCGTCGGCGGCCTGCAATTTGTCAATACGAAGCGAGACAACAGCAAAGCTGAAATCCAAATCAACCTGCTTTCCCGCGGCATCGAAGAATATAAACTCGATAACAGCGATTACCCAGGAGATGAAAACACGGGAGGTTCAGATGGTCTTAGCCAAACAAATATGCTTTTCGAAGCACTTTACTATGATGGCTTTAGAGCTTTAGAAGCAGGAGACAATTCTGCCACCATTTACCTTTCTGATCTTGATCCAGAAAATGATACTCAAAAATGGATCGAAGGTTCTGACGCTAACTCAAAAATCATCGACCCTTGGAAGACTGAATTTCGCTATCGACGTGGATCAGGCGCCATGAACCCTGACTACGATCTCTGGTCTTCAGGCAAGGACCTTGAAACCGCCGGCAATGGCAACGATGATAAAGATAAAGACGATATTAGGAATTTCTAAAAAATCAATTCTTCACTCGGAAATGCCACGGATCTCCTTTTTCAAAGAATTCTTTTAATTCCGGATATTGCTTCAAGATAATCTCTTTCTCATATGGGAATCTAACTGCGGTTTGCAACTGCATAGCCGTAAATAAAAGCACGATGAGTGTGATGATCTTGATTGGTCTCAAAGGAACCACCGTGATTTTGTGCTTTCCCATGTAATCCCATACCGGCTTTCCAATTCTCCGAGTTGTGAACCAACTCATTGCTTGGCATAATACCGATAGTAAGCCCCAACCAAACCCTACTCCGGCAATCAATACTCGAATCGATCGCCAAATGGATGACCTAAGCGTCAATGGCGTAGCGTCATCATTGACCACGCGTATACCCAGTAGCCACTTCCCCAAAGTCGTTCCAAACTTATGCAGCAACCATGCCTCGATCGCAAACCACGGGAGGTAAATCGAAAGTTGCATCCAAGGATTGAGAATGATTACACCAATATCTCGTCCTACGCCATACATCAACAACCACCAAACCGCGGTATAAACCATCAAATCTAGCCATCTAGCCCAAAACCTCC
>CAWUUP010000003.1:0-2848 GCA_963925255.1 uncultured Luteolibacter sp. | reverse complement strand
GCTTGGTTCGGGGCGAGAGTTCCGTTTTCGACCAAGGCTAACAGGTCGCGTAGTTTGTCCGGAGACACAGGACATTCAGCGATGCTGATGGCTTGCTCATTGAGTGTGCCGAGCAGGTTGTTGATGAGGAAGTTCGCGGTTTTCTTGGCAGGGATTGCTGGGTCCGCGGTGGCTTCAAAATATTTTGCAAGATGGCTGTCAGCTGTGAGCACAGCAGCATCATAGGAAGTCAGGCCGAAGTCGTTTTCGTAGCGGGATATTTTTTCCAAACGCGGCTCAGGAACGAGAGGGCGGACGGTTTCAAGAAGTGGGGCAGTGGCGATAGGAAGAAGATCCGGGCAAGGAAAGTAGCGGTAGTCGTGCGCGTCTTCTTTGGTCCGCATGAGTTGGGTCTCACCAAGGTCGTCGTTCCAACGACGGGTGGATTGGATCTGGGGAATTCCTGCGCTGAGTTCTTCGGTTTGGCGCTCGATTTCAAAGTGAATTGCGCGACGGATCGCGGAAAAGGAGTTGAGGTTTTTTAGTTCAACTTTTGCTCCGAGTGGATCGGATTCTTTTTCGCGAAGAGAGATGTTCACATCGCAACGAAGATTTCCTTTTTCAAGGTCGGCATCCGAGGTGTTGCATTCATGAAGCACGAGCTGCAGCGAACGCAGGTAAGCAAAAGCTTCCTCGGCTGATTCAAGATCCGGCTCGGTGACGATTTCCATCAGGGGAGTGCCAGCGCGATTGAAATCGATGAGAGAAGTGGTGGCAAGGTGAGTGGATTTCGCAACGTCTTCTTCCAGGTGGATGCGGTTGAGGCGGACAATCTTATTAGGGGTCTTGATGTCTTTGCGTGCATCGGTTGGATAACAATCATCGAAAAGCGGAACGCCACCACCGAGGCAGAGAGGGAAATCCATCTGCGTGGTTTGGTAGTTTTTCGGCATGTCCGGATAGAAGTAGTTCTTTCTATCCCAACGAGAATATTCCGGAGAACCACAACCAAGCGCGAGACCCGTCAGTAAAGTTTTCTCGATGGCGAGTTTATTAAGAACCGGCAGAGCGCCAGGATAACCGAGACAGACTGGGCAGGTGTTGGTGTTCGGGTCATCGCCAAAAGAGGTGCGGCAAGCGCAGAACATGTTGGTGTCGGTATTGACTTGGGCGTGGACTTCAAGGCCGATGGTGACGAGATACATAAATTTTAAATTCTAAACTTTAAATTTCAAGGGAGACTCGGGTTGTAGGAAGATGATTGAACCGCCAAGTAAGAGAAGTTCGCGAAGGAAGACGAAATTCACGGTATTTAAAAATCTTTGCTTTTCTTCCTTGGCGCTCTTGGCGGTGAAAATTCCTAGCCGAGGTTTTCTATACGGAAGACGACGGGTGTTGAGTTGATGCAGTTTAGGGTTTCGATTTCTGTCAGAGCGGTGGTGAGTTTTCCGAAGGTGCAGGAGTGGAGGAGGAAAACCATATCAACGAATTCAGCGTCGGGGTTTGAGGCATCGACGGGTGAGTGAGTTCCGGAGATACCGATTTTGTGTTTGGCGATCACCGTGGCGATTTCAGCGACGACGCCGGGTCGGTCTGTGACATCGAAGCGGACGTAGTAAGCGGTGGAGGTTTCCTCGATGGGGACGAGGTTTCCAGTTTCGCGATAAGGCAAGAATCCGCGATGCTGCGCGGTGTGAGTGAAGTTGCGAGCTGCTTCGACGAGATCGGCGATGACTGAGGAAGCCGTTGGGCCTTGTCCGGCGCCGCGACCGTAGAAGAGAGATTCGCCTGCCGCATCGGCATTCACCGAGACGGCATTGAAGACACCATTGACTGAGGCAAGGATGTGTTTTTGGGAAATGAACGATGGCTGAACACGGAGCTCTACGGCACCGCCGTCGCGTTCGCGCACTACGGCGAGGAGCTTGATCACGTAGCCGAGCGATTTAGCGAAGCGGATGTCTGTTTGACGGACTTGTTCGATGCCGGTGACGTAGATGTTTTTCGGATCGATGGGGAAACCATAGGCGAGCGTAGCGAGAAGGATCGCCTTGTGGGCGGCGTCCCAACCATTGACGTCGAGTGCTGGATCGGCTTCCGCGTAACCGAGCTCTTGGGCTTCTTTGAGAGCGGTCGGGTAGTCGATGCCGCGCAGGGTCATTTGCTCGAGGATGTAGTTTGAGGTGCCGTTGATGATACCGGTGAAGGAGTGGATCTGATTACCGATGAAGGAATCTTGAACCGTTTTAACGATGGGAATTCCGCCAGCGATGGCGGCCTCAAAGAAGATCGGAGTCTCCATTTTCCGAGAAATGGCGAACAGTTCGACGCCACGTTCAGCGAGCAAAGCTTTGTTTCCGGTGACGACCGGTTTTTTCGCGAGCAGTGCAGCAGCAACAATTTCAAAGGCATCCGTGGTGCCTCCGATTAGTTCCACGACGATGTCGACGGACGGGTCGTTGACGAGTGCATGCCAATCAGTTGTGAGGACTTCCGAAGGAACGGCGGATCTTGTCGCGCGGGTTTTCTTGAGGTCACGGACGAGAATTTTGGTGATGGCTAGGGAGACGCCGTTACCGGTGCGCTCGGAGATGAGTGCACCGTTTTTCTCAAGCGTGTTCCAAACGCCGGACCCAACGGTGCCGAAGCCAGCCAAGCCGATTCCTAATTTATTGCAGTTGCTCACACGCCGAGGCTAGGCGGAGTGGGAAAAATCTCAAACTTCAAATTTCGGGAATATGGGAAGTGGAATTTGAACCGCGGATGGACGCAGATGGAGGCGGATGAAGAGATTTCAGGAGATGAGGTTGAGCGTTGCTGCTAGGGTTGAAATCTCGCCATTCTCCGGGTTGGAGGTTTCCCAGCTGGT
>CAWUUP010000002.1:0-8736 GCA_963925255.1 uncultured Luteolibacter sp. | reverse complement strand
CCACCATGGAACCACTCATCAAATAAGTCTTCGTCCGGTCCGCACGCGCTAGTGTAATTCCTACGATCTTGCCTTGCAGATCTACTACCGGACCACCGACCTGATTACGTTGGATTTTCATATCACTCTGAACCACTCGAGAAAATCCACTGTTTACGCGATTTAGCTGCCCACCCATGCGCTCCATTTGACTGAGACGCTGAGGCGATAATTCACCAGTAACTGGGCGATTTGTCAGTAGCACTACCACGCTGCGCTCTTTACCCGCTGTCTCGATCTTTAGTTTCACTTTTTCACCCGGTTGCTTGTTGGTAAGGGCATTTCTCAATGCCTGAAGTCCAGAAATTTCTCTGTCGTCGATATCAAGAATCACGTCACCCGTCTGAATTCCTGCCTCAGCAGCGCCATACTCCGGCTGCACGACAGCAATCTTCACCCCCTTACCGCGAAACTCTGGATCGGCCATAATTCCTAAATGTGCGCGATCGGTTTCACGAAGATTTCTTTCTAAAACACTCACCACTCCAAAACCGCCAAGTTTCCCATCTGGTTGGGGTGCCGAAACAAATTGTCCGTAGCTCCATTCCGTTTTGGAAAATTTCGCAGGAACCAACTTATCTTTCATCTCCAGCTTTTCATCAACTGACATAGCAATATCTAACAACACAAGATCTTCATCGCTAAAAACCCCCACCACCTCAGCCTTAAACGATTTCTCACCACTTGTTTGTATATAAAGAGTCTTTTCAGACTGCTCAATTTCACTCCACTTGGTTAGAACTTGAGTGCCATCATTCACCACGATTCCATACGCTAGTAACATCGCTTTATTGGAACGACCTAGTTTACCCCATACCCGCACAGTTGATTTCGCAGCCTGTGTCAACGTGGTTTCAAGCACTTCGTTAAAAGACTCAGATTGTAAATTGATCACTTTTTCTTCAACTGGACGCATCAAGGGTACATCCTGCTCTTGGCTAAACGCACTTGACAGCAAAGCTACCGATGAAAATCCAATACCTAATTTTCTGATCACTCTCATCGGGTCTTGAATAGTTCCTCACGTTTAACCAGCTCTACATCAATCTTGAGCTTTTCTGTGCCGCGAACAAGCCCAAGTGACACTAGATCACCCACTTCTTTTTTAATTAAGACTTGTTGTAATTCTGAACCACCCAAAACCGGCTCTTTATCAACTGCAACTATCATATCTCCCACCCTCAATCCAGCAGCAGCCGCTGGTGAATTAGGTTCCACTTTCTGCACTCTCACACCTCGCCCTTCATCACGAATTCCCATCACGATCCCCAGCACAGGAGTCTCAGGATTAGCCAACGGATTCATCTGCAATGCCCCCCATGTTTCACCAGCTCGCAATCGTTCCCAGTCCTCGCGAAAACCATCCACACCTGCATGATTGTTATTTTTCCAAGACCATCCAATAGACGAATTGATACCCACTAATTTTCCATCGAGATCAAACAACGGCGCACCTGAATCGCCTCCGATTAAGGTGCAATCAGAAGTGAAATAATTTCCAGGCCCATCCGACATTACGCGACCGAAACGAACGGGTGGAGTCCTTGCTGGATCAAATCCCGCCGAGTGGCCCAATGCCACCAACCAATCACCAGCTTCCAGGGGTTTCGATTCACCCAATTCCACAAACGGCCATGGACCAGCATCGACCAATTGTACCATTCCTATATCTTTTGAATAATTTGAGCCTAAAACTTTACCCACCCATTTTTTTCCGTCTGGAAAATACACATCTACTTTCTTCAATCCTTGAATGACATGGGACGCCGTTAGAATTAGACCGTCTTTACTGACAATCACTCCTGAGCCCGACGAACCCGTCCCGTTTGACACCAGTGCAACGGTCGCCGGTAATGCTTTTTCAGCCACAGAATGAACCTGTTTTTCTAAGATTGCCAAATCCTCAATACTTTTCAATGGCTCTCGCGCATGCAAAATAGTGCAAGCCAAACTGCAAACCAGAATCATAAAGAAAACTCGCATTACTCAACAATCGACACCAGAGCGGCGATTCGTCTAGGCGAATTTTACTTTTCTGATGACGATGCAATATACCTCTCTTCTGATGAAAAACTTTAGAAACATGAAAAGTTAAGGTTTCATAAATATATAAAGCCAATTACCCTCTTCCTATTCAAATGGCAAGTCGCAAGCAAAAAACCAACCGAGCGCGTGCGAAATCTAAGGCTAAAACCAGCCGTCCCGGACTGCTATCGATACTGCTATTCTGGCCATTTCACCTCTTTTTCTACCTAACACGAGGTTTCACTGGTTTAAAAAAAATCATCATTCTCACCATCGGGACACCTGCCGTCGTTGGCCTATGTGCTCTGATCATGCTTTCCGTTTTCTATGGCTGGCGCGCCACAAAATACGATCTCAACCTTATCAATAAAATGCCCGAGCGAACGATCATCCTCGATCGCAGCGGAACGGAAATCGGACGCATCCATGGTGAAAAACGCTCCATTGTCCCATTAGATCAAGTTTCCGAAAATTTCCGGAAATCTATCCTCGCCCGTGAAGACGAGCGTTTCTACTCACACGGCGCCATTGACCTCATCGGCATCGCTCGCGCCGCGTTCAAAAACTTTCAAGGCAAACGCGAAGGAGCATCAACCATCACCCAACAACTGAGTTCAGATGTATTTCAACTAAAACGTGGCGAAAAGCGTGGGGACCTCCCGCGCCAAATCGATCGTAAATGTCTAGAAATCGCCATCGCATTTCGAATCAATTCTACGCTCTCCAAAGATCGCATCCTCGAAGCTTATATCAATCAAATCAACTGGGGCAGACAAATCAAAGGTATCGGTGAGGCTTCACGTATCTATTTTGAAAAACACCCTTCGCAACTTACCCTTTCCGAGTCAGCACTCCTCGCCGGAATCGTCCGCGGACCAGACGCATATAATCCATTCCGATCTATGGAAGCCGCCGAGCGCGAACGAAATACCACCCTCACACGCATGGTAAGTGCGAATAAAATCTCTCAAACACAAGCCGACGCAGCGAAAAAGGAACCTATCAATGTCCGACCTACTTGGAGACGTAATGCGAATGAATCTTACGCGATGGATGCCATCAATCGAGACCTCGAAATCATTCTCGAAAAAGAAAATATTAAACTCGGTGGACTAACAATTGTTACCACCATCGATCAACGCCTTCAAACCATTGCCGAAGAAGCCTTAGATAAAAAGTTACGCGAAACCGAACGTATGTCCGGCTACCCACACCAAACACGCGCCGCTTGGCAGAGTATTCCACTCGAGCAGCGCAAAGACCCCAAATATATTCAAGGTGCCGCCGTACTCATCGAAAACCAAACAGGCAGCGTCCTCGCACTCGTCGGTGGTCGAGATGCGAATGAATCCAAATTTAACCGCGCTATACAAGCCCGTCGCCAAATCGGCTCGGTCTTCAAACCCTTCGTTTACCTAGCTGCCTTCGACAAGGGCCTGCGCCCCAATACCCAAATTTCCGACGGCCCCATCCGCTACGGAGAAATTAAAGGCGCTGCCAACTGGAAACCTCATAATTCAGACGGAAAATTTGGTGATATGCATCCAGTTTCATACGGCCTCATCCGTTCTCGAAATACTATGTCAGTTAGAGTTGGAAACTACGCAGGCGTAGTCAAAGTTAAAGATGTATCTTTCAAAGCAGGCTTCGGAAAAGCCATGCCGGAAACCCCCTCATCATTCCTCGGCTCATGGGAAGCTACACCGTGGGAAGTTGCCACCGCTTACACGATTTTCCCAAACGATGGCGTCCGCTACCGCCCATTCATCATTTCCGAAATAAGAGATAAATCTAACAATATTCTCTACAGCACGCCGCCGCTACCCTACCAAGCAGCTAATACCGGCTCTGCATGGACAGTATCTAAAATACTCAAAGAAGTCGCCACCTCCGGAACAGCAGCTTCTATTAAGCGGCTCGGTTTTGAAAAAGAAGCCGGAGGAAAAACTGGAACCACCAACGACTTTAAAGACGCATGGTTTGCAGGCTATACTTCCTCACTAACTTGTTCCGTTTGGGTCGGTTTTGATACACCTAAAAAAACCATCAGCGGAGGTTACGGCTCAACCCTGTCATTGCCTATCTGGGTTGACATAATGAAAACCGCGGATCGACTTGGATACAAAGCAGGCAACCTTCATTCTAACATCAATCTCGTCACCGTCGATCTCTGCCGACTTTCCGGTAAACGCGCCACCTCGGGCTGCTATTCCTCCAGCGCCGCCTATTCTGAGCAAGTTCCAGCAGATATAGCCCTAGGAGCTGGCGACCTATGTCCCATCCACCCTGCTAAAGCTGAAGCTGTCGACGAAGACAATCTACCCCAAAAGAATAACAATCCGGGTGCATCAAACCCTTTACGCGCTCTTCCCTACGAATCGCCAGCTCCCGCTTCTGTCCCTTCTCCTTCCGATCAACCACCACGTGCCCTTCCGGTTGATAATCCTCCCCCTCGCGCTCAACCTGTGGAATAAACGTGGGCTTTCACTAGAAAAGCAGCACCTCAGAATCAACCGAAACCTCCTTAACGGATGGCTTTGCTAAATGCGAATCAATTTGTGTCAGCATCTCAAGACTTGGCTCCTCGTCACCTTGATAAATAGCCTGAAGTTTTAAGCGCCATTCTTGCTGAGAAAATCGCGGCTCATCACGAGCCAATATCCATGAAAGCTCAGAAATCCTACCGCTTCCAGACAGTTGCTTACGTGTTCGACGTAACCACGTCTCTAAAAATGGCTTTGATATCCGTTCGAATCCCATCACAAAAGTCTAGTTTTCATGAGAACTCGGTCAACCTACAATCGTTATATTTTGCAGCAATCTGATCAATATGTTATTTAACCTTGCAGCACTGCGATCGGCAGTTAGTCTCGGAGATATTGAATAGTTGTTACACAACTGTTTGAGAATTAAACCAACACTACCTATAACTATGAAAATGATCAAAATTGCTATCGTTGCAGCTATTGCTGCATTCTTTGCAGCCTCATGCTGCCCAAGCACATCTGCTCCAGCAGCTGCTTATCAAGCACCTGCCAAATAATTAAATCTAGCCCATCCCGTGAGATTTCTTGCGGATGGGCTTTATTAAAACTCAACTAAACATTTTTATTACCCGCGCTTACGCCAAACCTACATCCGCTATGTTCCGACTGTTCGTTTTAACTTCCGCTAGTATCACCGCTATTCTTTCTTCCTCATGCGGTTGCTGCACGAGCGATTCAAAGCCCCCTCGTTTACGCCCTCTTCCAATATTCCAAGAAATCGAGACTGCGCCTACAGAAGATCCGGTGCAAATTGAACCCACGAAGTAATCTATTTCTTCAGATTTAACTGAAACGCCAGCCTCGCAAGGGGGTGGCGTTTTTTCATGATTCATGAATCTCTCAGTGTTTTAGGTTGCGACCCTAGACAAGTACACTATGAATAGAAGTGATCATGCCAACCACTTCAGAGATAGGTAAAATTAAAGCCGGTAAGGCCCTTATGATGTTTGCGGCTCTGATCATTGTGATCGCAGGTCTTAAGGAAGCTCAAACATTTCTCGTTCCTATTTTAATCGCGGCCTTCATCGCAACAATCAGCTTCCCCCTACTTAATTTTCTCCATGAAAAAAGAGTCCCGCGACCTTTGGCTGTATTTCTAACGGTGGCCGTAGACTTCGTGTTTCTTGCTGCATTGGCAGTTCTTGCCGTCGCACTAATCGGTGATCTTCAAGAAAAATGGGACAGCAAATATGCTGCAGATGTTTCCACTCGAATTCGTGACGTATCCAGTTCTTTTGCTAACAAGCTTAACGATTATGGCGTTCCGGATGCTCAGAAAAAAATCGATGAAGCCGTTATTAATAATCTAGCAAACCTTCAAGATATCCGTTTTGAAAAAATATGGGATTTTGGAACGGGTGTGTTCGTTCGAGTCTTTGGATTTTTCGGAACCGCCATTTTAACACTTATACTCATTATCTTCATGCTAAGTGAAGCCCGTATGTTTGGCAGAAGGTTAGAAGCCATCAGCCTAGCCCGCGGGCCTAACCTAGCGAGAATTCTGAACGCAACTAAAGATATCCAACGTTTTCTCGCTATTAAAACAGCCATCAGCTTGATCACTGGGTTCCTCGCTGGTCTTCTGTGTTGGGCAGTAGGCCTAGATTTCTATATCCTCTGGGGCATTCTAGCTTTCTTCCTGAATTTCATTCCTGTGATCGGCTCGATCATCGCTGGAGTGCCACCAACGATTCTCGCCATTCTAGTTGCGGATTTTCCGAGCTCCCTACTCATCGCAGGTGGTTACTTACTCATCAATAATTTCTTGGGTAATTTCCTTGAACCCATGCTCGTGGGACGACGGTTCGGAATTTCTACTCTTGTCATCATTATTTCCGTGGTATTTTGGGGTTGGCTCTGGGGACCCATCGGAATGTTGCTCGCCGTGCCACTAACCATGGTTGTAAAAGTCATCTTGGAAAGTAGCGATGAGTTTCGCTGGATAGGCGTTGCTATTTCCTCTAAGCAAGCGCCTGGTTCAGCTGAGAAAAAGCTACTGGAAGTGACGCCTCCTTCTCCATCGGTAGAGATTTCGACAGAGGCGAACCAGCCATAACAGCTCTCTAGAAGCCTCTAAAATCGAGTTAAAATGAAATTTACTCTTTATCAAAAAATCACGCTTGCCGCTTTAGTATCGGTTCTTCTCCTGATTTTCATGGGTGCAACGGTTCGCGTAACAGGAGCTGGTATGGGATGTCCGGACTGGCCTACTTGCTGGGGACTATTGATACCTCCCACTCATGTCGATCAAGTAGATTTCAGTAAACTCGATCTAGAAAAATTTCGGCGTGATGCTGATCGCCATGGGCATAATCCTGATTCAATTACTATAGAAAGCCTCAAGGGCGAATTCAATCCTAGGCATGTTTGGACTGAATTCATCAATCGACTTTGCAGTTTGCCCGTGGGTTTATTCTCACTCGCATCATTCATCGCTGCATTCTCGTTCAGAAAACGTCGCCCTGCGATTTTTTGGCTATCGTTTGCGTCTTTGCTTTTGGTTTTAGCAAACGCCATAATGGGAGCACGTATCGTCTACAGTGGCCTAGCTCCAGGCATTATCACCACCCACCTTGCCCTAGCAATGATATTGATATGCACTCTTAGCTATTGTGTTTGGGCAGGAAACGATCAGCCAAAACGTCTTCCATTCCAGGTCAAATCTAAAACCGCCTTCGTGGTAACTTTATCTCTATTCATTGTGATCGTCGTCGAAGGCATCGCCGGAGCACAGATCCGCGAGATGACAGATGAATTAGCAAAATCTCATCTCGACTCACCTCGCGAAACCTGGATAAACGAGCTCGAATCATCTTTCATTTATCTCTTCCACCGGAGCTTCTCTTGGATGATTCTCATTTTAACTATCACGGCATTTTTGATAGCTCGGAAAGTCCAAAAAGGTGGGGCAACTCTGACTCAATATGCCGTTCTAGCAATCGTTTTTTCCCAAATGTTTTTGGGCCTCATCATGGCTCAGATCCATATTTATTCATGGGTTCAAGTCCTCCATGTTGGCCTCGCAGCCATACTCTTATCCCTTGTGTTTCTTTGGCTTTTGGCCATCCCAAAAAAATCTACCACCCCCTGTTAGTTTAACGAAAAATACTTCGTTAAACTAATCGATAAATGTCTATCGCCGTTTAGAAATTCGTTCGTCATTACTCTCTGATAATTTTGCTCTATGACCATCACGTTTTTCTGACGGACGCATGACCTCAAGCTTCACAGACTCATTACTTCGACCACTGCGCCCTTGATTAAACTCTTCGGTTCGACCCAAACGACTCGTATTGCGTTCATGGTGATACTGCTTTGATGATCTAGGTTCCTCTTGTTTTAGCTCAGCCACCCTAGGCTCAGAACTTCTAGAATTTTGTGATTCTTTTATATAAGTGTCACGGCTTCTGTCGCTTGTGCTACTACGCTGATCTACCTGAGATGATCCGAAAGAAGGCCGATTCCTAGTTTCAGGAATCCGATAGCTCGACGTGTGCCGATCACGATACGAGTCAGCCTGACGAGTCTGGGTGTTGACCTGGAGATTACGCGACCAATTATTATTTAAGCTACGGTAACGGTCATCCCGATTTTGGTAGGTATTCAGTTTGCAGTCTCGAATTTGGCTTGGTGGAGCAATGTATTTGCTACCACTTTTCCATCCATATGGATGGGGCGCTGTTTGCACACAACTTGGACGATAACCAACTGGATAATATCCATTCCCATAACCACTTCTGTATCCCGAGGAGTATGATGATCCCGAAGAGTATGATGATCCCGAATAATAAGGATCATAGGCACATGAAGAAATCGCTACGGCCGAAATCGCAGCAACTGTAGAAGTCAAAAACAAACGGTGTAGTTTCATAGTAATTAGTAGACCTAGTTTTGAATGAATCTATTCATTATGGTTCCAATTCATTTTAACTACCTAATTTACAGGCATCTGAGCTTGCAGCGCCGCCGTTCAGAGGCTTTGATTTATGCGTCACATGAAAGATTTTCCCATTCTTATTACTGGAGGAGCAGGCTACATCGGCTCTCACACAGTTCGTCACTTGGTTTCATTAGGTAAAAAGATCGTTGTTCTCGATAACCTCGTATTTGGTCACAAAGACGCCAT
>CAWUUP010000001.1:0-3051 GCA_963925255.1 uncultured Luteolibacter sp. | reverse complement strand
CATGTAGGCTAGGCTCTTGCGTAAACGCTCTTTGGATGGAATGGCAAGCAGCACCATTCCAGACGATTTTTTCCCAGGAACACGGTTGGCAGTAACGTATTTGAGTAGACCTGGCTTATTGACCAAAAACCAGTCCATGCGCTTACGAAAGCCAGGTAGCGCATCGATGGTTTTTTGTTTGAGAACCGTGACGGCACAAAGTGGCAGGAGGCCTACGAGTGAGCGGATTCTGAGCGGAATAGGATCTTCGTGATTGATGATGAGTTGATCGTAATAGAAACCATCCTGCTTATCCCAGAGGCCCGTGCCTCCAAGGCTGTTAATCGCATCCGATATATTTACAAAGTGTTCAAAAAACTTGGACGCGATGTCTTCGTAGGCAGGCTTGGTTAGAGCTAGTTCTAGAGCCATGGAAAGCATGGTAAGGCAGTAGAAGCCCATCCAAGCAGTGCCATCGGCTTGATGGAGATGTCCTCCACCCGGTAGCGCATGTGAGCGGTCAAAAACTCCAATATTATCCAGTCCAAGGAAGCCACCACCGAATACATGACGTCCATCGAGGTCTTTACGATTCACCCACCACGTGAAGTTTAATAAGAGCTTCTGAAAGGCTTTCTCGAGGAATAATAAATCGCGGCTGCCTTTTTTATCAGCGATTTTATAAACGCGCCAAACTGCCCATGCGTGAACGGGCGGATTAACGTCGGAAAAATTCCATTCGTAAGCGGGGAGCTGACCATTGGGGTGCATATACCATTCACGCAGTAAAAGAAGGAGTTGGTGTTTGGTGAATGCTGAATCAACTGTACAAAATGGCAGCATGTGAAATGCAGTGTCCCATGCAGCAAACCAAGGATACTCCCATTTGTCCGGCATGGAGAGAATGTCTTTTGCGTGGAAGTGCTCCCAATCGTGATTGCGTCCAGTAAGACGACTCTCAGGCGGCACAGGGATTTCTTTGTCGCCTTTTAACCAGTCGGCCACGACGTAGTGATAAAACTGCTTGCTCCAAAGTAAGCCCGCATAGCCCTGTCGGCAAATGAGGCGTTCTTCATTAGAAATACCTGATGGAATAATTTCCTGATAGAACTCATCGGCCTCTTTAATGCGTTCAACAAAAGTTTCATCATACTGATCTAAGCCAGAAATATCATTGTGCTCTTCCAGTAAATGAAGCCTAGCCATCACCGTTACGCTTTGACCTGCAGGAATGCGAAATGTGTAATGGGCTGCTGCTTTGGTGCCGGTTTGTTGAGGAGATACAGCTTGTAGCTCTTGGTGGATAATATAGCGGTGAAACGCATCCTTGGTATAGGGAGTGTTATTTATTTGGTCTCCGAGTGATTCGTGATTCGTCTCGTTTTCGGTAAATAACCATTTAACTGGGCGATTCGAAGTATCAGAGACACCTATATGGAAACGAAATTTCCCAAGACCCTCATGATCAATCAGCAGTGTATTTCCTTCTTGGAAAATGTTGGGCTTCATAATGGGAGCTTCAGGATCGATTCCCCATGTCCATGTGTTTCTGAACCAAACGGTCGGCAAGAGATGAATAGGTGCTGCGTCCGAAGCACGGTTAGTAATGGTAATGCGCCAGAGGATATCTTGCGGACTACGTTTCGCGACTTCCTGAACGATATCAAAATATTCATTGTTCTCAAAAATCCCCATGTCCGCGAGTTCAAGCTCTGGACCTAGTCTGCCGAGTCGTTCGTTCTCGACCCGAATTTCCGTATAAGGGAATTTTTTCTGAGGATATTTGTAGAGTGCTTTGGTGTAAGAATGGGTAGGGGTGGAATCGAGGTAGTAATAGCACTCCTTAACATCTTCTCCGTGGTTTCCTTCGTTACCGCCAAGGCCGAATAAGCGTTCTTTTAAAATTGAATCGTTTCCGTTCCAGAGAGCTGGAGCGAAACAGAGACGGCAGCTACGATCCGACCAACCTTGAAGGCCATCCTCGCCCCAGCGATACGCGCGGCGGCGAGCTTGATCGTGAGGAAAAGCTGCCCATGAATTTCCGTGATCTGAGTAGTCTTCACGAACCGTTCCCCACTGGCGTTCACTGAGGTAAGGCCCCCAGCGTTTCCAGTTTTTCGCACGATTTTCTTCTTGGGAAAGTCTAAGATTCTCTTGGTTCATGAAAGCAATGTGGCAATAAGTAGCAGGATTTGTGCATAATGCGAAGCTTTGCGATCAAAGAAATTATTACAGGGTTCCTAAACCAAAGATTGCGACGCATAAACTTCAGAGGAATGAACCGTAGATGGACGCAGATTCACGCAGATGGAAGAAAAAACCTAGGATTTGCTCTCTAAGAATAGCCTTTTTTGCATACTAATGGGGTCATGGTGCAACTAGATCTGACTCATTCTTTCTAATTAACGTCCATCTGCGTTCATCTGCGGTTCAATTTTCTTATTTAAGTGCCCTGATGTTTTTTACTGTAATTTCAAGGGATAAACCGTCACATCCACCGGTTTTGCGGAGATAAGGGAGATGGGTGGGGTCTCTGGCTCAGAAAATCCATTTAATAAAAAGGGTAGGGTGGAGCATTCTCCATATGACATGCGTTCGATTTGATACGGATCGTGATGAACACGTCCGCTGTAGATTTTACCTTTGGGATCGGCTGAAAATAGCGTGTAGCGCTCAACGAGAAACCATTCAAGCGAACCTAAAATGGCAGGTTCTGGCGCTGCTGGACGCGGGTATTTGAATACAGCTTCGTTAGATACATGTGATTTTCTGCTGCTGTAGTATTCCACGGTATGTGTGGATATTTTTGATCTCATCCGAGCGTGATTATATGGCAGGTGAAACATACGTCGCGCAATTTCCACGGCAATAGACTGGTTGCAATCGAGGGAGAAAAACCAAACTCCCGGATTCCCTGAATCGTCAAACACATAGGTTCGGAGATTAAGTTCATGGAACCACGAAAGCCAGGGTAGGGGTGGAAGCCCGATAGGACGAATCCGTTCCATAAGGAAAGGAACGATTCCTAGCCATGCTTTACCATCGAAAGTATCAACATATAAGCCTTTTGGG